>JBLWTS010000081.1:0-16192 GCA_048270045.1 Aequorivita sp. | reverse complement strand
AACAGGTTGGCGAAGGGATTGGCTAAGGAGAATGAAGTTTATATATTGGGATTCAATGAGGAAATATCTCAAAAATTAGAAAATGTGTATTACGTACCTTTGGGTAGCAATCAAAACAAGTTTCGTTTTGTGATTACATCTTTGAGTTATGCACTTCAGCAAAAGTCAGTAAAAGGGGTCTTGGCAACCTTAAAAAAAATATTCACAGGAGATCGGAAGCTAATTCAGGAACAAAATCTTGATTTTGTACTTTGCAAACTACAACCGGATATTATCCATCTGCAATGGCCGTCTGTTATTCCTTGGTTTGAAAGAATGCTGACGGAGCAGAAAATTCCAATAGTTCTCAGTCAAAGAGGTTTTCACAATAATGTTCGCCCTTTTGTCGAGAAAGATAATTTTTTATACCTTCAAGAATGGTATCCCAAAATCGCTGGTTTCCATTCGGTCTCCAAAGCAATATCTTTAAATGGAGATAAACTCTGGAAGTCGTCTAAAAAAATAGATAAAGTGGTTTATACAGGGTTACCCTTGCAGGAACTTCCCTTTTTTCAAGATTACCGCCGGTCTCTCCCTTTACAATTAATTTCTGTGGGAAGAACACATTGGAAGAAGGGATATGATTATGCGTTGCAATCTTGTAGGATTTTAAAGGAACAAAATATTTCTTTTCATTATAGCATCATTGGAGGTGCGGGCGATGAGGAATTACAATTTTTAATATCAGATTTGGGATTGCAGGATTGTGTGAGTTTGGAAGGTAGGATACCTCAAGCCGTTGTTTTCAAAAGGATGCAGGAGGCTTCTTTGCTTTTAATGCCCAGTGTAGAGGAGGGTGTGCCCAATGTGGCAGTGGAGGCTATGGCCTTTGGCTTACCGGTTTTAAGCACTGATTGTGGGGGAGTACCCGAATTGATAGCGGACATGATGGAAGGGTGGGTAGTGCCAATCCGAGATTCAGAGGCTATGGTAGAGTCAATAATGTCCTTTTCTAAATTGCCACTTAATGAAATTGAAAAAGTCCGTATTGCTGCACGAAAAAAAGTGGAGATGCAACATTCTGAAGATGGAATGGTAAAGGGAATGGAGGAGCTTTATCGGGAGGTGCTGATTAACCACAAAGAGCACAGAATTGGCGCAAAGAGCGCGGAAAATTTAGAATAAATTTTTAAATTTGGGTATGAAAATTTCTTGTAATGGATTCTCTAAAAGATGAAAATACAATTTCTTACGCAATTATTGCTTCGGCATTGGATGTTCATAGGGCTTTGGGACCGGGATTGTTAGAGAGTGCTTATAAGGAATGTTTGTTTTATTCTTTGAACAAAAAAGGATTATTCGTGCAAAAAGAAAAACCGATGCCTGTTGTTTTGAAGAAGTAAAGATGAATTGTGAGTATAGGATTGATTTACTCGGGGAAAACAAAGTTGTTATAGAGTTAAAAAGCGTTGAAGCCCTTACTGACGTACATCTGGCGCAAACCTTAACTTACTTGCGATTAGGCGGTTTTAAATTAGGACTTTTAATAAATTTCAATGTGAGTTTGTTGAAATATGGGATTAGAATTGTAATTAATAGTGTGTAACCACAGAGGTCACAGAGGAGGCGCAAAGGTCACAGAGAATCTTTGCGTTCTTTGTTAATTTAAAAACTTTGTGTTCTCTGTGCCTACTTAGCGCTCTTTGTGGTTAAATTCCGTATTTTTGACCAATTAACTAACCAAATGAAAACCATCAAAACCTCCATTCTTCCAACCCATCAACAATTCGTCAAAATAAAGGCTCAACACGAATTAGATAAAAAGGCAATTTGCATCTTTGCAGCTACCAGTTATTTTCTTGGTACGGATACCTATTGGAAAGACGAAAAAGTGCTCCCACCGGGAACGATCAATACAATTGACGACGATGGCTATTGGGTGGAAAGTAAACCGTGGTTTCAGTGGTACCATCAGCCGCGAGATATTTCCTTTAAGCAGGCAGTTTCGGAATTCACGGAATTGTTTCACATGATCTGCAAGGAACAAGCAGGTGACAGAACAGTTTTGCTTCCTATTTCAGGTGGATTGGATAGCCGAACACAAGCAGTAGCTTATTCCAAGTTGAAAAACCCTGTGGTTTCTTACAGTTATTCTTTTCATAATGGCTATAAGGAAGGAGCTATTTCTAAGCAAATTGCAAACGTTTTGGGTTATGAATATCAAGATATGACCATTCCTTCGGGCTATCTTTGGGATAAGATTGATGAGTTGGCAAAACTTATAAAATACAGTACAGAATTTACCCATCCGCGCCAAATGGCAATGATTGATGAGTTTCGGAAGATGAAGGGGGGTTTTACCCTTGGACATTGGGGTGATGTACTTTTTGATGAGGTGTCACCAAAAGATCTAACCGAAGAAACCTCAGAAGCATGGATACTGAAGAAAATCATAGTAAAAGGAGGACAGGAATTGGCCGAGGCTTTGTGGAAAGAATGGGAATTGGAGGGGGAGTTTATGCCGTATCTGAAACAACGTATTAGAGAAATATGGGATGTTATTCCAATTGACAACCTAAGTGCTAAATCCCGCGCATATATGAGTCTTACTCGCGCTCCGCGTTGGACCAATTTGGGGTTTCCGATTTTTGAGGCTACGAATCCCATAGAGGTTCCTTATTACGATGACAGGATGGCGGAGTTCATCTGTGGAATTCCCGAGGAATACTTAGCCGATCGCAAAATACAGATAGCTTATATAAAGAATCAAAGCCCCGCTGTGGCAAAAATTACTTGGCAGGCGGAACGACCCTACAATCTTTATGATTATCATAAAAACAAACCTCCACATAATTTACCATATCGTGTAAAAGACAAATTGAGGCGTGTGGTCAATGAAAAAATGGGCAAGATCTTCACACAGCGCAATTGGGAATTACAATTTTTGGGAAGGGAGAATGACAAAAAACTTCAGGAACATCTCTTTGACGAAAATCTGGATCCATTTCTTTCAAAGGAACTTAGGACAAGGTTTTATAATAATTTTAAAACCAAGGATATGGTCCAATATTCGCATCCATTGAGTATGTTGCTCACTTTAGCCGTATGGTTTAAGAATCAAGAAAATGAGTAAACCCATCCGGATTTTGTTTACCATTCCAAATTTCAAGACGGCTGGTAGTCAATATGTTTTATTGTCGTTGTTCGAGGGAATAGATAAAACTTTATTTGATCCTTTTGTTTGTGTTGAAAAATTTTCAGAAAGCATCCCAACTTCCATCCCGTTAAATCGGCAACTTATTTTTGATTTCGAAGGGAATTTGAAACGTGATGTAATCCAGTTTCGCAAGATATTGAAAGAACACAAAATCGATATACTGCATTCGTGGGACTACAAGTCTAATTACTTGGAAGCTTTATCGACTCGTTTGGCTGGAGTAAATTACTTATATACCAAGAAAAACAATGCTTGGTCCAAAAGATGGAAATTAAAAAGCCTTCTTTCAACGCATATAGCCTACGACAATCCCAGCATGAAAGACCGATTTTTTAACTCTTGGTTCTTCAAAAATAAGATAACAATGATTCCTCATGGGGTAGATACGGAGATTTTTAAGCCTATGGAGGCGGATGTCCATGAAAACCTTAATCTGGTATGCATCGGAAATATTGTGAGTAATAAGAACCAATTGTTTCTTTTAGAGACATTAAAGCAATTGCCTAAAAATGTAGTTTTGCATTTGTATGGAAAAGAGGAAGAAAATTATAAAAAACAGCTAGATGAATATATTGCCAAGAACAATTTAGCTTCCCGTGTTTTCTTCCATGGCTTTGTGGAAAATAATAAAATACCACAGATTTTAAGAGGGATGGATTTATTTATACTCCCATCTTTCAATGAGGGTTTCCCTGTTTCAATTCTTGAAGCAATGGCTTGTGGTGTGCCTGTGCTGTCGTCAGACTCAGGAGGAGGTGCATATTTTATGTTACAGCAGGGCGGTGGATACATATTTGACTTGACGAACCCCAAAGAACTGCTGGAATTTATAGTAAGAATGGCAAATGACCCAAGGGAAATAGAAACACTTTCTGTAGAAGCAAGAATAAATGTAGTATCCAATTTTTCAATACAAAATGAAGTAGCTGCTTATGAGAAATTATATGTAAGCCTTAAAAAGTAGTTATGAGTACTAATTTTAACAAGCATGTAATCATTGTAGGTTCTGCACGAAGTGGGACGAGTTGGCTTTGTGAACTTTTGGCAAAGCCTCCTAGATATCGGTTGCTTTTCGAGCCTGAACACGAATTCAATACTGAAAATGGACATCTTTTATGTGATCGGTGGATCGAAGATTCTGAGGATGCCGGGAAAGGTCATAATTATTTAAAAAGGGTTTTTTTGAATAGGGTTGATAATAATTGGATTGCACAGAATAGTAACAGGAAGTGGAAACGACACCTATGGCCATTCGTTCCAAAAAAGTTTATCATTAAGTTTGTTCGTTGCAATCTGGCGGCAAATTATATGAACAATGTGTTTGAAATACCCGTAATTCATATTATTAGAAATCCTTATAATGTAATAGAATCACAACATCGCGTTCAGTTTCCATGGCTTTACGATTTAAGTAGATTTGAAAAGGACAAGAAATTAGGGATTCTGGTACGAGAAAAGTATAATTTTCAACTAACTAAAACTGAATCGTTATCTAATATTGAAAAACTAACCCTTAGATGGTGTATAGAAAATATTGTGGTCTTAGAAAACTATAATAAAAGAAGCTCTACCTATAAAGTTATTAAATTTGAAGAATTGAGAAATGACAAAGAGGTTTATTTAAATATTTGCAAAGAATTCAATTTGGAAACTTTGGCTAATCTCGACGCGGTTTACGGAAGACCATCTAGTAAATCACATCCACGAGGATTGAAAGGAAATGGTGTTAAGGACACCTCATTGAATGAAAGCGAGTTAGAAAGTATAAGTGCGGTTTTACAGAGTTTCGGTCTCGATTTTTATCCCATTAAATAATAAGAATTTGCGAACACAACTTAAAAGATTTTTACGGAAAAGGAAGCGAAGGGCTGCTGAAAGGATTTTCAATAATTCAAATCTGGATTTTAACGGTTTTAAAAGAGTATATCATTTTCATATCCGTAAAAGTGCTGGTACTAGCGTGAATTCGGCTTTTTGGGCTCTGGGAGGACTAACTCTAAAGAAGCTAAAGCGGGAACCTCTTGCGATAGGAAAGAATTTTATTTTTGTGAGAAATAATAGAGAATTGATTGAAGAGGGTAATTATCATTATGCGAACTCCCATTTTCCATTTTGGGCTTTGAATATTCCCTTAGACACATTTACATTTACAATTTTACGTGATCCCTACGAACGATTGGTCTCTCTATACAAATATTACAAATGGGTTGAGATTACTGATGGTAAAACTGGATACAAATTAGATACTTCTTTTTATGTATTAAAAGCTCAAAAAAAATTATTGAATAAGTCTTTTGGAGAATTTATTGATGTTTTAAGCAATAAATATTTATTCGGTAATTTATATATGTTCAGTGAAAATCTAGCGGTAGAAGAAGCTCTTGAAAATTTGAATAAAGTGGATAGAGTCTATTTTCAGGACAAACTAGGGCGGTCATTTGAGGATATGAAAGAAACCTTAGGTCTAAATAAAATTGAAATGCCCAAGCCTCAACGAAAGTTTGACAATAGCAATTATGATATTTCTTCTGACGAGAAAGAAAAGGCGATTTCTATCTTGAAAAAGGAGATAGATTTTTACAATAGAGCACGAGAAAAATATAATATTCCAAAATGAAAATTGGCCTAGTCCTTTCCACCACTCCAGGTTATTCTGAAACTTTTTTTCGTTCTAAGATCAAGGGCTTGCAAAAAAACGGGGTTGAGGTTTATCTGTTTTGTCAAACCAAGAAAAAGGATTTCACACTTTGTCCTGTGGTAGAAAGCCCAAGGATAAGTCGCAATCCAGTAATACAAAGTTGGTATTTTTTAAAGGAGTTCACGGGTTTACTGCCTTCTTTGACACCAGTGATATGCTATATAAAATTGGAGCGAAAGGAAAAAACGAGTTGGGTTCAATTATTGAAAAAAGTTTACCTCAATGCCCATTTGCTAAAATCGAAATTGGATTGGTTGCATTTCGGTTTTTCTGCCACCGCACTAGGAAGTGAGACAGTCGCCAAAGCAATTGGAGCAAAGATGGCTGTGAGTTTCAGAGGTTTTGACATTACTGTATATCCAGTTAAAAATCCGGGATGCTATAAAATTCTTTGGAAATATGTCGATAAGATTCATACAATATCCCTGAGTTTGCTGGATTTGGCTAAAAAACACGGTTTGCCGGAAGGCATTCCTTTTTTAAGAATAACTCCCGCCATTGAAACAGACTTATTCAAATCCTTATCCAATAATACCGAAATCACTGGCAAATATATAATAATGACCACAGGCAGACTTCATTGGATTAAGGGTTATGTGACAACTTTGGAAGCTTTGGCAAAATTAAAAGCTCAAGGATATGATTTTATTTATAAAATTGTGGGGGATGGTGTTGAATATGAGCGTATTGCCTTTGCCGCCTATCAACTCGGATTAAAGGAGAACGTTGAATTTATGGGGAGGCTGCCTCATGATCAGGTAAAGAAGGAATTGGAGTCTGCTCACATATATTTGCAATACAGTCTTCAGGAAGGTTTTTGCAATGCCGTGTTGGAAGCACAGGCAATGGGAAAGCTCTGTATAGTTAGCGATGGCGGAGGACTTTCAGAAAATGTGCTCCACGACCAAACCGGATGGGTGGTGCCAAAATATTCGCCAGATTTATTGGCGGAACAAATTAAGAAAGTACTTTTGTTGAATCCAGAGGAAAAGAGTAGAATCTCTAAAAATGCTGTGGAACGAGTGAGGAAGGAGTTTAATATAGAAAAACAAAATAAGGAATTCTTAAATTTTTACGAAACCTAACTTCTCATTTGAGGTATAATGGTACTCGTTTTAAATTAAAAAATCCACAACCAACCCAATGCTTTTTAATTCGTTAACCTTCTTGGTCTTTTTACCTACGGTTTTTATACTGTATTGGTTTGTTGTCAACAAATCGCTAAAGGGTAGAAATATTTTACTTTTGATAGCCAGCTATGTGTTTTATGGCTGGTGGGATTATCGATTTTTAAGTCTCATTTTCGCAAGTACTTTAGTTGATTACATCATTGCACGATTACTGGATAAAGAGGAACGAAAACACTCCCGAAAACTTTTGTTATCCATAAGTTTGGTTTTCAATTTAGGTTTATTAGGACTTTTTAAATATTACAATTTTTTTATAGAAAGCTGGGTTGATGCGTGGGCAACGATGGGAGTAACCATGCAGGCTTCTACTTTGTCAATCATTTTGCCTGTGGGTATCTCATTTTATACCTTTCAAACTTTAAGTTATACTATTGATGTTTATAAGAAGAAGTTGGAGCCAACCTCCAATTTTATTCACTTTGCAACTTATGTAGCTTTTTTCCCGCAGTTAGTAGCGGGGCCAATTGAACGCGCTGCTAACTTGTTACCTCAATTTAAAGTGCTACATAAGTTTGATTATAACTTGGCGAAAAGCGGAATTTCGCTGATTGTTTGGGGGCTTTTTAAGAAAGTGGTAATCGCTGATAACTGTGCCTATTTTGTAAATCAGATTTTCAGTTCACCTTCTAGTTATTCTGCGGCCGAGCTTTGGGGTGGGGCGGTTCTTTTCGCATTTCAGATATATGGAGATTTTTCAGGCTATTCGGACATTGCTATTGGCGTTGCCCGCCTGTTTGGTTTTAGACTGATGACCAATTTTAGATTTCCATATTTTTCAAGAGATATCGCAGAGTTTTGGCGGAGATGGCATATTTCACTTTCCACTTGGTTCCGCGATTATTTATACATACCCTTGGGAGGTTCCCGTGGAAGTAAGGGGCAACAAGTAAGAAATATTTTTATCATATTTCTAGTTAGTGGGTTTTGGCATGGCGCCAATTGGACATTTTTAATTTGGGGTGGTATTCACGCCTGTCTCTTTTTGCCTTTGTTATTATTGAATCGAAATAGACATAACCTTACAGTCCAGAATCTCAATGTTAAACATTTTCTATCAATAGCCTTTACTTTCATATTAGTTACTTTAGCGTGGGTATTTTTCAGAGCAGATAGTCTGGGAATAGCGGTTGATTATATCTCGAGAATGTTTGAGGGTAATTTCACTTCATTTGCCGTATTTATAAAAAGTTCAAAAATGCTTTTGATGACGGCTATTATAGTTTTTTCGATCTCTGTTATGCTTGTTTTTGAGTATTTGGCTTTCAGAAAAGATAAAGTAGAAGTTGTACTTTCGCCAACCTCTGCTGTTTTCGTGATGTTACTGATTTTATTTATGGGAGTGTTTAAAAACCCTGTGGACTTTATTTATTTCCAATTTTAATGAGACATTTTTTAAAATATACGGCTCTGTTGATGCTTGCTTTTATAACAATAGCAACATTGATTTCTATTGGAAGTTTTTATGTTTTAAAAAAATCAAGTTTCTATAAACCTTCCTTTTTGATTAATGATATTCAACAAAATAAGTTTGATTATATCGTCCTAGGCTCTAGTGTAGGCCTTACAACATTAAATACTAAATTGATAGACTCTCTGAGTAATAGTAGTGGAATAAACTTGTCAATGGATGACACTGGATTGTCTAGTCAATATTTAATGCTGGAACATTTTTTAGCTGAAGGGAAAAAAACCGATTATTGCATTCTAGCACCAGGTGTTGCCGCTCTTGATAACAAAACAGCAGATTTTGGCGATAACGATTATCGCTTTTTAATGTATGTGAACCGCGATTATGTCCAGAATTATTATAAAAATGCTTCGTCCACATCATATGCAGCTAGAGTTTCATATTTGACTAAATGGCTACCTTTTGTTGGGCTTTCCTATTTTAATACAGAGTTATTTTTTCCATCCTTGAATGCCTTAATAGTTCCCTCAAAACGGAATAGATTTGATGAAAGAGGAAATTATAGTTATCCAAAGCCGAATAAAAAGTTCAAAAATAAATCGCTAAGAACTGAAAAAATCAATTTTAATCATCCTTATTTAAAACAGATTGAAGCCTTGTGCAAAGAGAATGATATACAATTAATTTACTATTTTGCCCCCATGCGATCAACGGATATAGCCTTCAATAGTCCGATGTTTCTAGTTATAAATGACTCTCGAACTGTTGAAGATGATACTTATTTCTATGATGATATTCACCTTAATTATATGGGACGGGAGAAAGTTAGTACTAAGTTTGCCCAATCGTTTAAAAATATTTTAGAAGAATCGAGAGGTAAAGTAAGAGAAATAGAGTAGTCATTCTCAAATTTTAGTTTGGTAATTGATAATCATTGACAAATAGATTACCTTAAGAATAAACCTTGAACATTACTTTTTTGTAGATGGTCGAATAACAAAAGTAAGGAAGAAGGGTTTTTGATGAGGAGTAACATTGGGCAGTTCTAAATATATCTTCTGAACGGTATTATTACTTTAAATATGGAAGGAATATAACACAAATTTTTTTGAAAACAAATTCTAGGATTTGTAAACTTTTATAACTCATGATTTTCAATTTTCTTAAATATATACATCCCATTTGGTACTATAACCTTAAACCATCAAAGGACTATGCTTATTTCCCAACACCGGATTTGCTTAACAAACAGGGATTCAATATTGAAAAGGATCTAAAATATAAAAGTACCCAAGCGCAAAACAGAGACATGGCTTGGAGGGCATTTCAGCAAGGGTTTATCAGTTCCGAACCTCAAAAAGGAATTGATGCATGGGCAGTAACGAAACTTCCCATAGAGGACGAATATCGATTTTTTAGAAAGAATTTTCATAAACTCTGGACATTTTATGTTTTAGGTTTTAGATTGCTAACCCTACACAATCCATTTAAAGAACTCCAAGGTTTTTGGACAACTCGAGCTGTTCAACGTCAAAGCCATGCTGAAAATCATTTCAGGTATCCAAACTATGATACATTCAAAAGTACATTGCTAGAAAGAGAGCCATTTGTTTCTGTGATTATTCCAACGCTCAATAGATATGAATACTTAAAGGAGGTTTTTAAGGATTTGGAACACCAGACATATAAAAATTTTGAAGTTATTATAGTAGATCAGACAGATGATTTTAAGGCAGATTTTTATAAAGGTTGGAATCTAGATTTGAAATTTCGATATCAAAAAGAAAAAGCACTCTGGAAGGCTCGAAATGAAGCCATAAAATCAGCAAATGGTGAGTTTATATTAATGTCAGAAGACGATATTAGAATTCCCGAAAGCCTTATAGAAGATCATCTTAAAACAATCGATTTCTTTTCTGCGGATGTCTCATGTGGCGTTTTCTTTCCTGAAGGTAGCACAATCCCTAAAGAACGCAATTACTTTAAATACGCTGAGCAATTTGCAACAGGAAATGCATTGCTTAGAAAAGAGTTATTCAAAGCAGTGGGACTGTATGACAGGCAATTCGAAAAACAACGAATGGGCGATGGGGAATTTGGACTACGGTTGTATAAAAACGGCTTTAAATTGGTGTCAAACCCTATTGCTTATTGCATCGATGTAAAAGCCCCAGAAGGTGGCTTGCGGATAGCAGGCGGAAGTTGGGATGCTTGGAGACCGAAAAAATGGAACGCACCCAGACCTGTGCCAAGTGTGCTTTATGTTTCAAGAAAATATTTTGGAAATAAAAGAGCTATCTTGATGCTCATACCGTCTGTAGCTCCTTCGGTAATTCCCTATCAGTTCAAGAGAAACAAAACTCTGAAATTACTTTCATTATTCTTAATCCCCTTCTTATTTCCGTTATTGCTCTTTCAAGTTACTAAATCCTGGAAGCTTGCTAGTGAAAAATTAAAACAAGGACATTTAATCGATTCTATTTAGGTATGATAAGTTCAGATTTAGAGAAAAAAATCACAGATAAAAAATATAGACTACAGGTTTTTTTCAAATCTTTATTCCCTGATAATTTTTCTCCAAAACATAATTCTGTAGATGATTTTATTCAGAGATTTAATGATAAAGAAAGAGTTGTGGTCTTTTGTAGTGGTCCTTCTGCTAAGAAAGTATTGCCCAATAAAAACAATTTATATTTAGCAACTAACGATGGCTGTAAATTTGTAGTCGCCAATAATTTGGACTTTCTATTCTTTTTAAATGATCAGTATTACTTGAATAAGAATCTAGTTCGAAGTGAAAAGTATTTAAAAAAAGATCAATCGATTGTCTTATTTTATACTCAAACAAAATTGCATAAAAAAGCGTGGAACTATTTGAAAGCCAAGTTATGGATGTTCGGCGATAAAAACTTTCTTTCTTTTAATGATTTGGAGAAGGGGATATCAAAAACCAATTATGACTTGTTTATTTCTTTTTATAAGGATCGAGGGCTACCCTTAAAATCTCAAAATAGTGGGATGTTTATATTATTGTTAGGATATTATATTGCGGTAAAGCTGAATAAACCTATTGATATTTACGGACTTGATTTAGGAATTGGAGGTAATGAACACTATGATAAAAAAGGGCTTGTAACCAAATCCATAACTCGAGATCGGATAAAAGTTAATACTAAGATGTATTTGGACTATATGTATAAAAACCATAATGATATAAAGAATTATTCAAATTTTTATGGCAATATGACCGACTTTAAAGAAAAATAATATGAAAGTATATGCAATAATACCTGCTCGATCAGGATCTAAAGGGTATAAAAATAAAAACATCCAGTTAATTGATAATAAACCATTGATTGCGTATTCCATTAACTTTGCCAAGCAACTGAATTGTGATAAAATAATATGCTCCACTGATTCCGAAGAATATAAGGAGATAGCAGAGCATTATGGCGCAGAAGTACCTTTTCTGAGAAGTCCCGAAGCCGCCGCAGACACGGCTATGGAAGAGGATATTTTAAAGGATATGTACCAGAAATTTATTAAATACAATATTGAAATCCCAGATATTTTGGTTTGGTTACGCCCAACTTTTGTTTTTAGAGATAAAAATATAATAAATCAAGCTATTGAAATTTTAAAAAATAATCCATCGACAACCTCAGTACGTACCATTTGTGAATCTGAATTGAGATTGTATTCGCTCGATGAGAATAATGGTTTGTTTCCTCGGTTTGACGACAAAGGTAAATCGATGATAAGAAGGCAAGATGTTGGGATTGCCTACAAAGTTTTTAGCACCGACGTGTTTAGATTTACCAAAGACAATTTAAATGACGTATTTTTAGGAACTGAAATTGTTGGTTTGCCTATAAATAAAATTTGTGGGTTGGATATTGACGATGAAATTGATTTTAAATTAGTGAAAACACTTATAGAATCAAAATGTGAAATAATTAACGATTATGTATATTAGAATGGATATTTGCAACGAAATTAAAGGCATAATAACTTCAAATTTAGAACAGATTATTGCTCTTAGGGATGAAAAAGTGCTGAAAGATGATAATAGTTATGTTTCTAAGGGAGATATTTTATGTGAATCATTGGTAAAGGAATTTATAAAAAACAACCTTCCAGATTATTCTTTAATCTCGGAAGAGTCTCCCGAGGAAAATCTTAACGCATTTCATAGCCAAAATGTAATTATCCTTGACCCAATTGATGGAACTGAGAATTTTGTTTCAGGTCTTAAGGAGTGGGGAGTGGCTATATGCGTGTATGAAAATCAGAAACATGTGCAGTCTATGCTTGCTCTTCCCGAACTCGATTTATATTTAAAGACGGGAGATAAATTCAGGAAATTCAATTCCAGAATTGCTGGAATTTCTTCAAGTCTTTCAAAAGAAGATATATTAAATCTGGAAGATGGGTTTGAATATAGGATTATCGGATGTAGTGTGTATAATATGTATAACGTTGTGATGGGTTCCTATTATTCATTTGAGAACCCAAAAGGAGCAAAGGTTTGGGATATAATTCCAGGACTAAATCTTGCACTAGAAAACGGATTATCAGTAACGGTAAATAATAAAAATTATGATGGAGAACTCCTTAGACCAGATCAAAAATATATTTTCAGAATCGAGCAAAACTAAGATTGCTGTTATAGGCAAAGGGCATTCTATTAATTCATTTGATTTGTCTTTGCTTAAAGATGAATACTTTGTTATCACCCTTAACGATGCTGAAGAATTTATTGAGAGCGATTTAACTATTTTCTATAGGAAGGATTTATTTCCAATATTTAAATCTACTGGATTTAGATCAGGAATGTATGTCGCCCCAGAGAATTTTGAAATTCCAAAGGATAAGCATATTAAATCCGAATATGTGCCGTATCATCAGGAAGGATTCGAAAGGATTTATACCTATTTTGCTTCGGATGAGTTTTATATATTGGATTTCACTTTACTGTCAGCGATCAAGCTTTCTATTTTATTTCAACAAATTAAAAACACCGAAATAGATGCTCTCTTCTTAGGCTTTGATTTTTATTTAGCTGAAAATCAGATAAAGGAAAGAGACTATCAAGGGCTCGACTATCGGAATGCTTTATTGCTAACACAAGAGTCTCTGTTTATTGCGCTTATCAAACATATAAAAGAACGCTATCCTAGATTAAACCTCATTCATGTAGGGAATAAAAAATACAGTAGAATAAGCCCAGAAAACTACAATTCATTATTCTATAAAGTTCAAAAAACCGATAGTTTATATTCAAATTCTGAATTATATTCTCAGATTTTAGAAAAAATTGACACCACAAACAAAGTTATTGTCGTGGCCGAATTTACTAATAATCATATTGGAGACAAAAATCGTTTGGTAAAAATGATAGAACTCGCGGTTCAAAGCGGTGCTGATATGATAAAAGTTCAGAAAAGAGATGTGGAATCATTTTATACAGAAGATGAATTAAAATCTCCTTATGAATCTCCTTTTGGTACTACACTAGGCGATTATAGAAGAGGTGTTGAATTAACTCCCGAGCTGTTTGAAACTCTAGATGCTGAATGTAGAAAGCACGAAATTCCGTGGTTTGCCTCAATTTT
The DNA here is from genome assembly GCA_048270045.1 of Aequorivita sp. GTDB lineage: Bacteria > Bacteroidota > Bacteroidia > Flavobacteriales > Flavobacteriaceae > Aequorivita. The sequence continues at coordinate 2,085 of JBLWTS010000081.1, read as the reverse complement.
GGACTGGAATTCCTATTTGTACATGCAGAAATTAGATTGCCCAATGATAAAATTGCCATCCACAATTTCAAATCATCAAAATTATTTGACAAGAGTTGCAGATGATTTCGATGGCGAATTAGTTGTATCTACAGGATTTACCGACCAGTCATACGAAGAGTTTGTATTAGATAATTTAATAAAAGATAGGAGATTGTTTCTGCTACAGTGCACCTCGTCATACCCAACTCCTCCAGAAGGTTGTCAAATAAGTGTAGTAAGACATTATGAACAATTAAGACAAGAGTACCCAAACATTATACCTGGTTATTCGAGCCACGATATTGGAAGTCTTGGATGTATGATGGCAGTAGCTGCAGGAGCAAGAATGGTAGAAAAACATGTGAAACTAGGGAATCTAGATTGGGTGCATTTTGATAGTGTTGCTATAGATCTTTATAACAATGAGTTCTCAAATTTTGTAAATGACATAAGAAAAGCCGAACTGATGTGCGGGAGCAAAAAGAAATCTATTTATACGTTTGAGCATCATAAATATAAAGTAAATAACAAGGCTAATTAATATTTTTAAGCCGATTAACTATCTCATTTCCTTTGAAAATCCATCCAATTCTATTGTAACGTTTTTTTATAGCCAGTAGTATCCCAATAGAAATTTCTGAGTTTCCCCTAAGACGGTTTCAATTTTAGTTGTTACTTCACAAAAGCTTATCTTTCAGTTTAAATAAACCATTTTATGAAAATTCTGCAGATTATTGATTCCCTACATATAGGTGGTGCAGAAAGGGTCTTTGTAGATATGTGTAATATTTTACACGATAATAATCATGATATTTCAGCCTTATTATTACTTGAAGATAAAGGTGAATTAGTATCACTTTTAAGGGTTCCTATCCTTTCGTTCAGTAGAAAGAGTAAATGGGATTTTTCCTCAATGACAAAGTGTGGTAAAATCATCAAAAAGTTCGATATCATTCATTGTCATAGCAAACACGTATTTCGATATATTAGGTTAGTAAGTATACTAATGAGAGTTCAAAATAGAATTATACTGCAGGACCATAGTTCTTTTAAAATTGAAGGGAAACAGCTTTTATTATTTAAGTACATACTAAAACCACATTATTATATTGGTGTAAGTGACGCAATCAATCACCACGCTATCAATAAAGTGGGTTTGTCTGCCCAAAATGTATTTCTATTAGAGAATATAATTTTAAAATCAACAGCGAAGATGGCGAGTCCTTTTACTGATTTTGTATTGGTTTCTAATATAAAATCTACAAAGAACAACCTTTTTGCACTAGAGGTTACGAACACCTTCCAGGAAAAATCAATTCGGATAATTGGGCATGTTCAAGAACCATTATATTACGATAAAATGCGGTCATTTAGCCAAACGAATAAGCTATCTACCGACTTCGTTATTAATTCACAAGAAGTTCAGCCTATCCTAAAAAACAGTAAAGTGGGGTTACATACTTCCGACTCAGAAACGGGGCCTTTGGTCTTGATAGAATATTTAGCTCAGGGACTTCCGTTTTTGGCATACGAAACTGGAGAGGTTGCAAAAATATTAAAGCCTCATTTTCCTGAATATTTTATAAATAACTTCAAAAAAGAGGAATGGAAAAAGAGGTTAGAAATAATAACTAATTCACAGCCCGATACTGAAAAAATGCAGCGGGTTTTTGAGAAATATTTTGGAGAAGGACAATATTATAATAAACTAATAAATATTTACAAATGCATTTTAAACAATTAACAATCGTTTCAGATACTGCACTTTATGAGAAAAATGGTAGCTATTATGGATTTAATCCTGTAGTACGAGAAATAGAAGAAATAGATCATTATTTTGACCAAATTATTTGGATCGGATTTAATAGGGTAGATAAAATAGATGATCCATCTATGCAGCAAATTAATTCTCCAAAAATTAAGGTAGTATTCTTAAAAATGGTTGGTGGCAAAACCATTCTGTCTTTCTTGAATATTTTGATGCAATACCCTCAGATGCTATTTGTAATTATTAAGCATATCAAAACAGCAGATATTGTACATACGAGAGCCCCTTCTCATCCA
>JBLWTS010000080.1:0-16277 GCA_048270045.1 Aequorivita sp. | reverse complement strand
ATCTAATTTACTTTCTGTATTTTTCATATGTCTAATTTATTAAATTATAAATTGACACACTTAATTGAATAGACTCCCCTCCCACTCTTATTTCTAAATAAACAAATGGGTAAGAATGTAAATTATCAGGCCTACTAATCCTCCCACTATGGTACCATTAACACGGATAAACTGAAGGTCCTTTCCTACTTCCAACTCCAGTTTCTCACTCAGCTCCTTGCCTTTCCAACCAGCGACCGTGCTACTGATAAGTGCTTCTACTTCATCCCTATTTTTGAGTATCATCTTATATAGAAAATGTCGCACCCAACTATTGATGCGATTGTTCATTTCCTGGTCGTGCGATAGGCTATGGGATAATTTTTGAATGTTGCGTTGCAAATATTCCTGAAGTTGTGAATCTGGATTTTGAAGGTTCTGAACTAAGAGTCCCTTAATAGATTGCCAAGCATCGTCAGTATATGGACGCAGATTTTGAACGGTTAGCACTTCTTGCTTTAAGTTTTCAAATTTCTTCTTCCAACTTTCAGAGTCTAGTATTTCATCTGAAAAATTCTTTAAGTTTTCTGTGAGTTTCTTTCGAACAAAATGATCTTTATCTGCATCGACTTCATCAATAAACTGGATTAAGCCTTCCACCACTTCACTCGAAATCTTCTTTCCAGCCAAAAAGGCAATAAACGGCCTACTTTCTGAAAATCGCTGGCGAATCATATCGCGACTTTCATCAATATACTCTTTGATTTGCGGCAGTAGCACCTCCAATAAATTAATATGTTCCTTTTTCTCTATGAAATATTTGATTCCAGAGGAAGTTATTTTTTGATAATCAATTTCATTTAAAATTTCGGCTCCTTTATTTGCCAAAAAATTTTCTACCTCTTCATCCTTTAAGTCGCCAATAATCCTTTTAGCAAGATTGACAACCTCTTCTTCCAATTCTTTTTGGCTAGACGGTTTATTTAGCCACTCAGACACAAATTTTACAATGTCTAATTTTTCTATATACGGTCTTATATTTTCGGAATTCAGGAAATTATCTTTGACAAACTTCCCCAAATTTTGGCCCAAATCATCTTTCTTTCGTTCAATGATATTGGTATGGGGTATAGGAATTCCCAGAGGATGTCTAAATAGGGCCGTAACTGCAAACCAATCAGCCAGGGCCCCAACCATTCCAGCTTCAGAAAATGCTTCCACATAACCCATCCAAGCTTGTGGGCTGTGATGTTGGAGATAGACCATTACTCCATAAACAATAGCCATTAAAAAGAATAGGCTTGTTGCCAGTAGCTTATGTTTACGTAATTGAATCTTCTTTTGGTTTGACATAGATAATAAAGATAGAAAAATATATGCAGAGTTGTATTCCGTCAATATTGTACAGTCTTAAAAAAAAACTCCCTCACTATTAATTATAGCAAGGGAGTAATTAAATACAAAGAACAATTATTTATTTCTTTTCTTTAACAGGCGCGTTTAACTTCGCTGTCTTTTCCATAGAAATGGCAGATCTTTCGAATTTCATTTTTCCAGCTCCACTTTCAATAACACAGGTTCCGTCGTCGTAAAGCTCAAGGACTTTACCGTGCATACCACCCATGGTAATTACTTTGTCGCCTTTTTTAAGCTGAGCGGCAAACTGTTTTTCCTGTTTGGATTTTTTCATCTGGGGACGTATCAAAAACATATACATTACCAGAAACAATAGAACTATCGGTAAAAATTGTGAAATATTATCTCCCATAACACTGGTTATAAATAATAGAATTTATTAAGATGTTGGTGCGCTTGCTGCTGGATTTTTAGGATTAACAAAAGCCTTTATTGTCAAGGTTTCTGTTCCCTCTTTTGTGTTGGTAGTAAGCGTTACTGTTTTGCTTACCTGGTTTTGTCCGCTACCATTGAATTTCACCAAAAGTTGACCTTCATCACCAGGAGCGATAGCCTCTTTTGTCCATTCTGGAACGGTACATCCACAACTACTTTTTGCATTAACAATCATTAATGGAGCCTCTCCAGTGTTTTTAAATTTAAAAACGTGTTCTACATTGGTTCCTTGATCAATGGTCCCAAAATCGAATTGACTTTCTTCAAAAGCGATTGCTGGAAATTTTCCTGAATCTGCATCACGATCTGCGGCCGCGGCTACATTCTCTTCATTTACTTTGTCTGCTGCTTTGTCCTTGCAAGAAGAAAAAGCAAAAACCGATAGTACTGCTACTATTAAAATTGATTTTTTCATTGTGATTAATTTTTTTGTTTTTAGCACGCCAAAAATAGGCATTTTTTTACTTTTAATGAAGCCCTCTTCCTATTTTGTTAAGTTTGCCATTTTCAGAAAACTCTTTTACTATTTTGTCTAGGATACCATTGACGAAAATACTGCTTTTAGGGGTGGAGTATTCTTTAGAAACCTCCAAGTATTCATTAATCGTAGCTCTTACTGGAATAGAGGGAAAGTATAAAAACTCGGCAATTCCCATTTTCAAAATGATTAAATCTACATCTGCAATACGATCCTGGTCCCAATTTGGGGTTTTACCCGTTATTTCGCCGTGGAGTTTATCTTCATTTAGAATAACTTTTCTGAAAAGTTGAATAGCATATTCCCTATCATCTTCGTTTTTGTATAAATCTGGAACCAAAAGCATCGATGCGTTTTTTTCAGAAAGCTTACTAAGCATTTTTACTATTGCAGTATTCACTAGCGGGAAATCGTCAATCCACGTAAGTCGTTTATCTTCCAGGTATTCGTAAAGTTTATCGTTGGGAGCAATAATTTCTTTAAATAAGCGAAGTACAAATTTCTGGTCATCTTTGAATGACGTCTCATTTTCGGCAAGATATTCTTGATACCAAGCCTTTTCCTTTAGATCGTTGAAAAGAATATTTACATATTCCGAATCCAGTTCCCAGTAGTTTAATTTTTTTCTTTTAATGGTTTCCGAAAAAAGCGAATTGGAAGAAATCAGATTTAACAATTTGTTGTTCAAAAAAGTATGACTCGGATTTTTCTCGATTTCGGTAGCCAAGTGCTTTTGCTGCGATATTGTCAAAAACCTTCCCGCTTGCTCCTGCATTGCAACTAAAAGTTGAAGCATTAACAAATAGAGATCTTGCATTTGCTCAATGCTGTATTTCAAGAATTTCTCTTGTGTATCTATATCGGGGTTTTCCCGTCGGTTGTAAGCGTAGATGGACTGTAAAACTTTTACCCTGATATGTCTTCTTGTAAGCATACTTTTTTAAAAGAACTTTTATTAAAGAAACAACGCACAGGATTTCCTGTGCGCTGCAAATATATGGAAAATAGTATGTGTGTCGCGACACAATGTAATTACTATTTTTCGTTTTTTCGAGCATCAATTCGTGCTTGAGCAATATTATAAGCCGCTTGATAGGTTGTTATACCATTATCATCGGCATTTTTTAATATTTCCAAGGTTGTGTTGTAAATGTTTTCCGTTTTTCGAATTATTTCCTTGCGATCATAATTTTCAATTTCAGCATACACATTAATAATTCCACCAGCATTGATCAAAAAATCGGGAGCCCATACAATTCCCTTATCACGAAGTGCTTGTCCGTGTTTTTGTTCAACAGCCAATTGATTATTTGCCGCTCCCGCAATTATTTTTGTCTTTAGTTTGCTGATTGTTGAATCATTCACTGTCGCTCCAAGAGCACAAGGTGCATAAATATCCATTTTTTCAGAGTAAAGATCGTTGCCTTCATAGATTTTGACACCGTATTTATCACGAACTTCCTCCAATTTTTCTTGGTTTATGTCCGAAATAAAAACCTTAGCTCCTTCATTGCTAAGGCGTTCTACCAAAGCTTCTCCCACATTACCTATTCCTTGAACGTAAATAACTTTGTCTTCCAACACGTCACTACCGTATGTGTATTTTGCTGCGGCCTTCATTCCCATAAAAACGCCATAAGCCGTAATAGGAGAAGGATTTCCCTTACCTCCTTTGGACTCGGATATTCCTGTAACGTAAGGAGTAACAGTGCGCACTAAGTCCATATCAGATGTTTTCATTCCTACATCTTCGGCAGTAATATATTTTCCTCCTAAAGAGTTCACAAACTCACCAAACTTCAACATTAAGTCTGGAGTTTTCTGAGTTTTGGCATCACCGATAATTACAGCTTTTCCTCCACCAAGATTTAATCCAGTGATTGCACTCTTGTAAGTCATTCCGCGCGAAAGTCGTAATACATCATTCAGTGCTTCCCATTCAGAAGTGTAGTTCCACATTCTAGTTCCTCCCAAAGCAGGTCCCAAAACTGTGTTATGAATTCCAATTATTGCTTTTAATCCAGTATCTTTGTCGTTGCAAAAAACAATCTGTTCGTGATTGTCAAAAGATCCTTGGCCGAAAACTGGATCCATTTTATGAAGTTCGTTTTTATCGATTATCTCAGTGGTCATAGCTTTATACATTATATTATTTATCCCGTAAAAAGGTTGTGCAAAAGTAATCGTTTGCTATATATTCTACAAAGCAATGCTTGTTAAATTACGAATATTTAAATCAGTTCGCAGTTTCTGAAAATGAAAGAATTAAAATACCTAAACCCATATTTTCTTAAATACAAAGGACGATTGCTCGTTGGGGTTTTTATTACGATAATCGCTACGGTTTTTAAATTAGTTGTTCCAATGAAAATCGGTGATTCAGTTACCGTCGTTAAACAATATATGGACGGGGGAATTACGGATTTGGCCTTGGTAAAACACGAGCTATTGATAAACGTTTTGATTCTATTGGGAGCGGCCCTACTTTCTGGTTTCTTTACTTTTATGATGCGCCAGACTTTTATTGTGGTTTCACGGTATGTTGAATATGACCTAAAAAATAAAATATTTGAACATTATGAAAAATTATCATTGGGTTTCTACAAGCAAAATAGGACTGGAGACTTGATGAACCGGATTAGCGAAGATGTATCGAAAGTTCGGATGTACGTTGGCCCCGCCTTAATGTATAGCATTACCACTCTTACTTTATTTATTGTGGTAATAACTTATATGTTCTATCAAGATCCCATTTTGACCCTTTATGCCATTGCTCCCTTGCCGATTCTCTCGGTAGCCATCTTTAAATTGAGTGTAATGATTCATAAGCGAAGTACAATTGTACAACAATACCTTTCAAAATTGACATCATTTACCCAGGAAAGTTTTAGCGGGATTTCAGTAATAAAGGCTTACGGTATAGAACCACGAATAAATTTAGACTTTGAAGAACTGGCGGAAGGCAGTAAGAATAAAAATATCGATTTAGCAAAAGTTCAGGCCTTGTTTGCACCTTTAATGATGCTACTTATCGGTGTTAGTAACATTCTTGTGATTTTTATTGGAGGAACACGGTACATGAATGGGCAAATTTCTGAACTTGGAACCCTTGTAGAGTTTCTCATGTATGTAAACATGCTCACCTGGCCCGTAGCAGTTGTAGGCTTTGTAGCTTCTATGGTTCAGCAAGCGGAAGCTTCACAAAAACGAATTAACGAATTTCTTCATACCGAACCTGCAATTCAAAACCAAATCGAAGATCATACACCAATCAAAGGTGCCATTCAATTTAACCAACTTACTTTCACTTATCCCGACACAGGCATTGTTGCGCTAAAGGAGGTTTCTTTTTCTGTAAAACCTGGGGAGACACTAGCTATTGTCGGTAATACTGGGTCTGGAAAATCTACTATTCTTGAACTTATTGGCAGGCTCTATGACGTAGAGAAAGGAATGTTGACTATTGATGAAACACCTATCACAAACCTCAACTTAAATGATTTGAGAAGTAGTATTGGTTATGTTCCCCAAGATGCATTTTTATTTAGCGATTCCCTTCGAAACAACATTCGCTTTGGCAAAGAGGACGCCTCAGAAGAAGAAGTAATTGAAGCGGCAAAAAACGCCGTAATCCATAAAAACATTATCGAGTTTCATAACGGATACGATACCATTCTTGGAGAGCGAGGAATAACCTTGAGTGGCGGTCAAAAACAGCGTTTATCTATTGCTCGCGCAATTATAAAAGACCCGCAAATTTTGCTTTTCGACGACTGTCTTTCTGCCGTGGACACGGAAACAGAAGAGCAAATACTTCATAATTTATATAAAATTTCAAAAGAAAAAACTACACTTATTGTGAGCCATCGTATTTCCTCCGTGAAAAACGCGACCAATATTATTGTCTTGCAGGAAGGAAAAATTATCCAGAGAGGAACACATCATGATCTTGTAACAACTGAGGGTTATTACAAAGAATTATATGCAAAGCAGCTAATGGAAAAAGAAATGTAAATTTTACTTTGGCTGGTTTGGAAATTTTTTGGATTTTTGGCACTGTATAAAGAAAAAAACAAATTATATGGGCGATCAATTTACAATGGAGCAAGAAGAGATTTTTTCAAAAGTGATGCGGGCTGGACGACGTACTTATTTTTTTGACGTAAGGTCCACAAAGGCAGGTGATTTTTACCTTACCATAACCGAAAGCAAAAAATTTACCAACGACGATGGATCCTTCCACTACAAAAAACACAAGATTTATTTGTATAAAGAAGATTTCAGCGAATTCAAGGATACACTTGAAGAAATGATAGATTACGTGATCGACGAAAAAGGGGAGGAAGTAATCAGCGAACGTCACCAGAAGGACTATAAGCCTCCACATGCCGAGGATGAAAGCATAGAAGAAGGTTTGCCTAATCCCCAGGATAACGGGAAAACCGACTCTACCAACTTTACAGATATCGACTTTGAGGATATATAGCTTCAACCTTTAAAACTCCAAACCGGCGCGGGCAAAACCGTAGCCGGTTTTTTTATTTCCAAAAAAATAATTTTTAACCCATATGGTGAAATCTAGGTTTAACAATTTAAACCATTTACCCCAGAGGAACGGAATTTCATTGAACATAAGTAAGTTCAGCAATAACTCTATTTGTGAGATTTAAGAACATTATGGTTTTTCGAGCAGGCATAATCATTAAGAATTTAGTTGCATTACATTTGTAAAACCTATTAAAACTCTCCTATATTCGTAAAGTTTAAAACAATATTTAGTTGCAGATATATTTTCAACGAAAGAATAGATTTGTGCAATTTCGAAGTTCTGAAAATTCAGGGCTCACTAAAATTTTAAGACGCCGAATCTATGGTAAACAAATTATATGAACCTTATAAACCAAAACTCGACTTTTCAGGCTTAGACCACGTTGTGATTGGTAGCGGAATTGGAGGGTTAACTGCCGCAACTTGGCTTGCAAAGTCCGGAAAAAAGGTTGCCATCTTCGAAAAGCACTATGTTCCGGGTGGTTTCACACATAGTTTTAAACGGAAAGACGGTTTTCAATGGGATGTCGGCGTCCACTATGTGGGAAACATGGCAAAAGATTCATCACTTCGTGGATTTTTTGATTTCTTGACCGATGGAAACTTAGAATGGGAATCAATGGGCGACGTTTATGACGTTGCAAATATTGACGGAACGGAATATGAATTCAAAGCTGGAAAGGAAAATTTCAGAAAACAGATGGTCGCTTATTTTCCCTCGGAAGAAAAAGCAATTGACTCTTATTTAAAGTTGCTCGAAAAAACCAATAAGCGTGCAAGTGCTTTCTTTTTTGAAAAAATATTTGAGCCTTGGTTTAGTAAATCTGTTGGATGGGTTTTCAGAAAGAGATATTCTAAATATTCCCAAAAAACCACTTGGCAAGTTCTAAATGAAATAACTCAAAACAAACGATTGATTGCAGTTCTATGCTCACAATGTGGTAATTACGGTTTATCCCCAAAAAACAGCAGTTTCGGGGCGCACGCTATGGTTATCGGTCACTTTTTGGAAGGTGGCTTCTACCCTATTGGCGGTGCAGATCAGATTTGTGAAAAAACCCTCGAAGTTTTTACTGCAAATGGTGGGAATATTTATATAAATGCTGAAGTTACCAAAATTGTTACTGAAAATAATCGGGTTCAAGGAATACGGCTCGGTGAAAAATTCATTTCTTGTAAAAGTGTGATTAGCGGCATAGGTGTAAACAACACCTTTAACCACTTGCTTTCCGAAGCTGACCGAAAAGTTTGTAATTTCAACTTAAAGGATGTGTTACCAGCAAGTGCGCATATCTGTTTGTATCTCGGCTTGAACCAATCCAGCCAAGCCCTAAAACTCCCCAAACATAATTTTTGGTATTTCAAACACGATGATATTGACGAAATTTTTGATGAAGCTACCTTGGAAAATGGGGCGAAAAATTTCGCATACATCTCTTTCCCCTCCGCCAAAGACTCCAACTGGGAAATAAAAAATCCGGGAACAGCTACAATTCAAGCTATTTCGATGGGAAACATGGATTGGTTTAAAGCTCATGAAGATTCAAAATGGATGAAACGGGGCGATGAATATTTAACTCTTAAAAAGGATTTTGAGACAGAAATGCTGCAGGTTCTTTATAAATTTTTCCCTCAGATTGAAGGAACCATTATCGCTGCCGAAGTTTCAACACCACTTTCAACCAAAAATTTTACCAGTTATAAAAGTGGCGAAATATACGGATTGGCACATTCGCCAAAAAGATTCAACCTTCCTTTTTTAAGACCGAAATCCAAGATTAAGGGATTGTTTTTGGTAGGACAAGACATAACACTTGTTGGGGTTGCGGGCGCGATGCTTTCTGGATTATTGTGCGCAACCGCCATTTTAAAAATCAGTTCTTGGAAAATATTTAAGGAAGTAAAAAGCAGTAAATATTAGACTACATTTTGAGTACTTTAGCCACAAAACTAAACACCATGAATCGTTTGCAATATATCACTTTATTTTTCGCCGTAATTTTATCGGGAACTATTGCATTTTCACAAGAAGATACCACAAATGTGGAAAAGGATTCCGTGAATATTGCTTTGTTGGAAAGCTATAACAAACGACTTCACGAAATAGAAAACCAGCGTCTAGCAGATTCAATAAAAAAGCTAGAACTCGAAGAGCAAATAAATTCACTTAAAACTACCGACAACCTTAAAAAAGAGGAGTTGCAAGCCCAGCTTATGGCTATAAATGCCAAAGAGACCAATCGGATTCTTGGAAAAAAAGCCCGTATTGATTCGCTTAAAAAGATTACAAAAGGATATCCTGTTACTGGATTTTTTGGTGATACCTTATTTCTACTTTACTCAAAATTAGGCAGTTTTTCTCCAAAGGATCGAGCTGAAGCTGTTAAAAAACGAATCGAGAAATTAGGAGATGCAATCAATTTCGATATAAATTCACTCAAACTTGAAAATGCCGAAACAACCTTTGACATTGTTATGGATGAAACCATAATAATGAGTGTAGCAGAAACTGATGCGCTTTGGAACAATAAATCCAAGGAAGGTTTGGCAAAGGAATATAAGGAAATAATTAGTGCCGCAGTTACCAAATATAAAGAAGAAACGAACTACTTAAACCTTGCGAAAAAAATCGGATTAGCAATCTTAGTGCTTCTAATTATTGCAGCTCTTGTTAAATATATTTCAAAATTTTTCGCTTGGACGGCAATAAAAATCCAACTGCAAGAGGACAAAAGGATTAAAGGAGTTCAAATAAAAAACTACACTTTATTTGACGCTAAAAGACAAATAAACGTGCTCCTATTCCTGAATAAAGCGATAAAGTGGTTTACGATAATCACCGCAATTTATATCGCTTTACCCATTTTATTTGGCATATTCCCTTGGACACAACATTTTGCGCAAACCCTAATTGGCTATATTCTAAACCCATTAAAAGGAATATTGATGTCATTTTGGAATTATCTACCAAATTTAATTACAATCATTGTTATTGTTATTGTCTATCGCTATATTCTCCGTGGAATACGCTTTCTAAAAGATGAAATAGCTCAAGGCAATCTTCAACTGAATGGATTTTATCCCGACTGGGCCGAACCCACTTATCAAATAGTCAGAATTCTATTGATTGCTTTTATGTTTGTGGTTTTATTTCCCTATTTACCAGGAAGTGACTCTCCTATTTTCAAAGGAGTTTCAGTATTTTTAGGTTTCCTTTTTACTTTTGGGTCTGCAGGCTCATTGTCTAACGTTATCGCTGGCTTGGTTCTTACTTACATGCGCCTATTTACTATTGGCGATCGTGTAAAAATTGGTGAGGTTACAGGCGATGTTATTGAGAAAACAGTGCTTGTCACGCGTATTAGAACTGCCCAAAATGAGATTATTTCCATCCCCAATTCGACGGTAATGAATAGTCACACCATAAATTACAGCAGCGATGCTCCTGAAAAAGGATTGATTATCCATACGGGTGTTACTATTGGATATGACGTGCCTTGGAAAGATGTACATTCAGCCTTAATAGATGCTGCTCTGCGCACTGAGCTTGTTTTAAAAGAACCACACCCTTTCGTCTTTCAAACTGGACTAGAAGATTTTTATGTGGCATATGAGGTTCACGCGTATGTGCGCGAGGCAAATAAACAAGGAACTATCTACTCTAATCTGCACCAGAATATTCAGGATGTTTTCAATGAACGGGGAATAGAAATTATGTCTCCCCACTATCGGGCTGCGCGTGATGGCAATACATCAACGATTCCTGCAAACTACTTACCTAAAGATTATGAAGCTCCTGGATTTAATATTAATAAGAGGTCTGACCGGTCCAAAAATGATTAGTTTGGTTTCACAATGATTCCCGATAAGATTAAATAGAAGAAGTCCTATTTCATTCAATAAAAGGAATTTACGCCTATTTTCAAAAACACTATCTCTGCCGCCCTTTAAAAATACAAAATGCTAGCAAAGTACCTTTTAACCTTCACTCAAAATCCAAAAAACGATGTTCTCTCAGGGCTTACCGTAGCACTCGCCTTAGTACCCGAGGCGGTAGCTTTTGCATTTGTTGCTGGAATCGATCCTCTGGTGGGATTATATGGTGCTTTTATTATGGGGATTGTCACTGCTCTTTTTGGTGGAAGGCCCGGAATGATTTCTGGAGCTACTGGAGCGATGGCAGTGGTAATGGTTCATTTGATTCAAAAGGGGAATGAGGTGGGGTTAACATTAGATTCTCCTGTGGAGTATTTAGGACTACAATGGCTGTTTATAACGTTATTGTTCGTAGGGATCATTCAAATTATGGCTGGACTTTTTAAGTTGGGAAAATTTGTGCGACTTATCCCCCATCCTGTAATGATGGGATTTGTAAATGGGTTGGCCATCGTTATTTTTCTTTCACAATTGGGGCTTTTTAAAGAAAGTCGAGGCACGGTTCCTCAATGGCTTACTGGTATGGATTTATGGGTAATGTTGGGTCTTGTTGGTATCACTATGGCTATAATGTTCGGCTTACCGAAGCTCACGAAAAAACTTCCTGCGGCGTTAATTGCAATTATAGTAGTTGCCTGTATTACCATTTTTGGAGGTTTAGAGGTAAGCACGGTAGGTTCTTTTATCCGTGATGGTGGCGGAAGCGGGTTAAAAGGTTCCCTCCCTGTTTTTCAAACTCAGCTTTTTGGATTTTTTGACACTTTGAGCGGACATTGGGATTTAATATTGTCAACCGCATTTTTATTGGCTGCGGTAGGGCTTATAGAGTCGTTAATGACTTTAAACTTGATTGATGAAATGACCGAAACCCGTGGTAGCGGGAATCGTGAATGTGTGGCTCAGGGAAGTGCGAATATTTTGAATGGTTTTTTTGGCGGAATGGGTGGTTGTGCGATGATTGGACAGTCTATCATTAACGTAAGCTCTGGCGGACGTGGAAGGCTTTCGGGTGCAACAGCGGCAATTGCGCTTTTATGTTTTGTACTTTTTGGAGCTCCTTTGATAGAACAAATCCCAATAGCAGCCTTGGTTGGTGTAATGTTTATGGTTGTTATTGGCACTTTCGCGTGGTCTAGCTTTAGGATTTTACACAAAATTCCCGTAGCAGACGCTATCGTTTTGATTACGGTTTCGGTGGTTACTGTGTGGCAGGATCTTGCAATTGCGGTTTTTGTTGGGGTAATAATGAGTGCCCTTGTTTTTGCTTGGAAAAGTGCAACGAGAATTCGTGCAAGAAAACGAATTAAGGATGACGGAACCAAAGTCTATGAAATTTGGGGACCTTTATTTTTTGGTTCTACCACAGCTTTTAATAGTAAGTTTGATCTTTCTACAGATCCAGATTCGATTGAAATAGACTTTATTGAATCTAGAATCTCGGATCATTCGGGTGTGGAGGCGGTTCGGAATATCGCCAATAAATACATAGATAGTGGAAAAGGAATTAAACTCACACACTTGAGCCCTGATTGTAAGTCGCTTCTTTTAAAGTGGAATCCAGAATTTGAGACAATAATTGAAGATTCCGTGGAAGATCCGCGATATCATGTGGTTACGAACACTTTGGATTCCGAAGTGTAGTTTTTCTATTTTTCCTTGGAGAAATGGAAGTACAGCTTTTTATTCTCGCCATCCACAGGGCCTTCAATCCAAGCGACTAGTGAGTCCTTAACTGGTTGAGTGTAAACAATTCGTTTTGGAAAGTCGTGTTTTTTGTTTTCAAAAACAAACTGCATCTTTTCTGAAGATACCAATCTAAATGTAACAGGGACATCGCCATTTTCAGAGGCTTCAGTTACCGTCATCAAAAGTTTACCATCTTTTTGTTGAAGAAACATCGTTTCAGAAAAAACAGTGTCGTTGTGAACTTTTGTAAAACTAAAAGCCGAAAATGTGCTGTCGTTTTCTCTAGTCCAAGATTCCTTGGAAAACTCGGGAGTAAATTCATTCACCCACGTTCCTAAAAGCCAATTGAGTTGCTCTATTTTTTCGAAATTCTTGGAAGCGGTTTCTGTTTCGGGCTTTTCAGTTTCAGAATTGTTCTTGCAGGAATATAGCAATGGTATAACAATCAGTAAAAGTAAATACTTTTTCATGGGTGTTCTTTAGTGCGTTAAATTATAAAAAATAAAACATATAAAATTAAAAGTCGAATACAATCAGTAAATCCTTAGCTTTAATTTTTATTACCACGACGATCTCTTTCCTTAAAACTTCTTCTTTCATAAATATTTTTTAAAATTTTATTCATCGTATTTTAAACTTGTCTTTTGATTATCTTTATAGGAGGTATTCAAATATATTTTTAACTATCTGATGGATAACGCATCAAAATCCATTTCAAAATCATTGAAAGAATATGGCCGAGGGTTGACGGGAGGGCTTCTTTTCAGCTTGCCAATGCTCTACACCATGGAGTTGTGGTGGGCTGGATTTATTGCCGACCCGCTACCACTAACACTATATTTTATTGTCGGAATTTTTCTGCTGATGGTCTATAACCATTATGTGGGAATTCGTCGTGAGCATTCCTTTTGGGAAGGATTATTGGAGTCTATTGAAGAAATGGGGTTGGGACTTTTCCTTACGATTTTTATACTTTGGCTTACGCAACGAATTACCGGCCAAATGTCCATCAGTGAAATAAGTGGAAAGATTATCGTGGAAGCGGTAACGGTTGCTATCGGAATTTCAGTAGGCAAAGCTCAATTGGGAGGAAATAACAAGGATGCAAACGAAAATAAAGACAAGGAAAGCCCCCAGGAATTGAAGAGGAAGCCGAATATAATGCGAGTAGTAAATATTTCACTTTGTGGGGCAATCCTAATCGCTTCAAACGTAGCTCCAACGGATGAGGTTATTGTAATTGCCTTGGAGGCCCCAGTATTTAAGTTATTGCTAATTGCACTACTCTCCTTGGAATGGGAGGTGCTATATTGTATTATATCAATTTCACTGGATCCATGAAATTGATTACAAAACCTTTGAATTCGGGGGATGTACTATGGGGAATAACCTTAATGTATGCTGTTTCCTTACTCTCCTCAGCGTTTATGTTGTGGTTTTTCGGTCGTTTTGGAGGATTGTCCTTATACGGGATTATTGCTGAAACTATCGTCTTGGCCTTTCCTGCGGCACTAGGTGCCTCTGCTGGAAGGTTGCTAATTCAATCATAAATATGAAAAATAAAGAAGAAACTAAAAATTGGCTAGAACTAGTGATAACTGGTTTTGCTGCTATATTGGTGATTTTTACCTTCGCTTTTTTAATTTATGAATTGATTTATGAAAAACAAACCCCACCTGATATTTCGGTTACTTTAGGGGAGATATTGAAAAAGGATGAAGGGTATTCAGTTCCAGTTTCGGTAAAAAACAATGGTTCCCAAACGGCAAAAGGGATTGTTATTGAAATCACTTCGGAAGAGAACGGAACCCAAGAAAAGGGACAGATAACCTTCGATTACCTTCCTGGACAATCTTCTGTCCGCGGCTGGGTAACTTTTACCATTAGACCAGCATCATCCACCCTGAAATCACAGGTTTTGGGATATGCCATACCTTAAGTTAGGATTTAATTTAAGAATGGATTTCATAAAATTCTCAATCCGTTCTTCACTTCTTTATCGGTTCGTAAAAGGATAACATCCTTCCCTTCGACTGCTCCCAACACAAGGCATTCACTCATGAAATTGGCAATCTGTTTCTTGGGAAAGTTTACAACGGCAACCACTTGCTTGCCAATCAACTCTTCCTTTGAATAAAGCGAAGTGATTTGCGCTGAAGTTTTGCGTTGCCCCAATTCACTTCCAAAATCTATCAATAGCTGATAAGATGGATTTCGAGCATTTGGAAAATCGTTCACTTCTAAAATGGTTCCGACTCGCATTTCCACCTTTTCGAAATCTTCCCAAGAAAGGTTATTCATCGTGACGGATTGAGAGTTTTTTAATCATTTTAGAGGATATTTCGCCTCGCTCTGCCCCGTAAACATCAACGAGCAAGCCCCTTCTTCCGTCTTGGGTTTCTATTAAATATAGAATTGTGTTATCCCCAGGATCACTCATTCCTTTAAAACGATAGAATTTAATGACCTCCAGTTCGCCTGCTTTCCATTCACGTTTTAAAGATTTCGATTCAATTCCTTCGGCTATAAGATTGAAATCTTCAGTGAATCCTTTATTTTGTAAATCTCCGATGGCAACGGAAAGTGATGAATATGATTTTTTCATAATTATTGATTTAGATTTTAAAGTTAACCGAGTTCTTCTTCACTAGCAAAGTTTTATAAATTCTTTAGTAGAAAAAGTTTGAATGTTAATGTATTTAAAGTTTAAATGCTCGACACACAATAACTCAATAACCATTCAAAATTTGTAACTTTAAACCTTAGTACGCAATCAAAATAGAAAGAAAGAAATGGCAAGAACAGAATCTACAACGCTTCCACTAGGAACAGTAGCTCCCGATTTTATTTTACTAGATGCGGTGAGTTTAAATACGATATCCCTAAAAGATGTGCGTGGCAAGAAAGGCACTGTGGTCATGTTTATTTGCAATCACTGCCCTTTTGTAAAGCATGTGAACGACGAAATCGTCCGCATTAGCAATGATTATAGAGTAACTGGGTTTGGATTTGTAGCTATCAATAGCAACGACGTTGAAAAATATCCAGAGGATTCTCCTATTGAAATGTGGCGAACTGCTCAACGCATTGGATACCCCTTTCCTTATTTATACGACAAATCTCAAGAGGTAGCAAAAGCCTACCAAGCTTCGTGCACGCCCGATTTTTTTCTTTTTAATGCTGATCTCAAACTTGTTTACCGCGGTCAATTGGACAATTCACGTCCTGGAAATGGTATTCCTGTGAATGGTCGCGATCTTCGTGAGGCGTTGGACAATATTATGAGTAATAATCCGCAAAGAAAGGATCAAAAGCCTAGTATGGGATGTAATATTAAATGGCGAGAGAGTTTGGTTTAAAAGTGAGAACAATAAAGAAAGAATAAAGACAATTAAAGCGCAATGGGTTGATCTTGATTATTCAAAATCTATCCTAAACCATTCTACATAAAGAGGAAGATTCT
This sequence comes from Aequorivita sp., assembly GCA_048270045.1. Taxonomy (GTDB): domain Bacteria; phylum Bacteroidota; class Bacteroidia; order Flavobacteriales; family Flavobacteriaceae; genus Aequorivita. The sequence goes on along the minus strand of JBLWTS010000080.1, from coordinate 336 downwards.
TAAGTCCCGCTAGAGCGTACAGCTTGTAGGTTAGCATTCGATGGTACCTGTCAATTGTTGAAAACGGTAGTATTCCCGCCTTCAAGGACTCTGTTCGGTAAATTTCAGGGTAGATTTTCCGTCTAATAGAAGAAACAGAACAGCGAAAAACATGGAAGAATTTTACTTAATCAGAGAATCAATTTTTCAGAGAAAAAAGATTTTTCAGTACGAATAATGCAACTAATATGTATAAAAATTACCACTATTTCAAATAATAAATCAATAGCGTCCTAAACGATTAAAAAAGAGAAAGGAGTTTTGTTCCGCAAAGTTACCTTTGTGGTGCAAACACAA
>JBLWTS010000079.1:0-16343 GCA_048270045.1 Aequorivita sp. | reverse complement strand
CGTTACTAAACACACCGGTCATATCGGTCACGTTGCCCACGTTCCAATTACCAATGTCCTGGTTGAATGCGCTAGCATAGGCAAACATACCGTACATATTGGTCACGTTGCCCACGTTCCAACCGCCAATGTCCTGGTCAAATGAGGTAGCATAATAAAACATATATTCCATATCAGTCACGTTGGCTACGTCCCAACCGCCAATGTCCTGGTTGAATGAGGTAGCATAATAAAACATTGCGTACATATCGGTTACGTTGCCTACATCCCAACCGCCGATGTCCTGATTGAATGCGGAAGCGTTACTAAACACACCGGTCATATCGGTCACGTTGCCCACGTTCCAATTACCAATGTCCTGGTTGAATGCGCTAGCAAAGGCAAACATACCGTACATATTGGTCACGTTGCCCACGTTCCAACCGCCAATGTCCTGGTCAAATGAGGTAGCATAATAAAACATACTTTTCATATTGGTCACATTGCCCACGTTCCAATTGCCAATATCCTGGTTGAATGCGTCGGCATAAGAAAACATAGCGTGCATATTGGTCACGTTGCCCACGTTCCAATTGCCAATGTCCTGGTTGAACGCGAAAGCACTGGAAAACATATTTTCCATATTGGTCACATTGGACACGTCCCAACCGCCAATGTCATGGTTGAATGTGGAGGCACCACTAAACATCCCGCTCATATTGGTCACATTAGAAAGATCTGGGGTGTCCGTTGCATTGCCCTGGAGATTGGAACAGCCATAAAAAGCATGATCCATAGAGTTCCAAGCAATAGTGCCCCATTGGTCTATAGATAGTATTTTGTTCTTGACGTCGGAATCATTAAAATAGATACGAGGGAAATTGCCCCGTATGGCAACCGTATAGACGCCAATCGTTCCGTAGTTGTGGGTAATGTCGCCCGTTACGTTAAAGTCATCAAAGACACCGTCGTTGTCCCAGTCCACATCATAGCTGTAGGTCTCCCCCGGAAAGGTGGGTATGGTTATGGTAGTGTCGCTGGAAGTTCCCGGGTTGTCTGTTTTCCAAGTGGTGATAAAGTAGTCCGTGGGAGGGTTACAGCTCGCTTCCCGTCCACCATCGGCAATGGTCCATCCAAACGAGCTTATTATATTATTTCTCGCGGCTTCTCCATTACAGAATGTACTGTTGCCTCCATCAAAGGTTACCCCACTTTTCAGGGTTTGGGTGCTCCAACCGTTTAACAGCGCATCATAGTTGGCCGTTGAAAGTGTAACCCCGTCAAACATATATTCCATATCAGTCACGTTGCCCACGTCCCAACCACCGATATCCTGGTTGAATGCGGAAGCCCCGGAAAACATAACGTACATATCGGCCACGTTGCCTACGTCCCAACCGCCAATGTCCTGGTTGAATGAGGTAGCATAATAAAACATTGCGTACATATCGGTCACGTTGCCCACGTTCCAATTACCAATGTCCTGGTTGAATGCGCTAGCATAGGCAAACATACCGTACATATTGGTCACGTTGCCCACGTCCCAACCGCCAATGTCCTGGTCAAATGAGGTAGCATAATAAAACATACTGCCCATATTGGCCACGTTGGCTACATTCCAACCGCCAATGTCCTGATTGAATGCGGAAGCGTTACTAAACACACCGGTCATATCGGTCACATTGCTCACGTTCCAATTGCCAATGTCCTGGTTGAATGTGCTAGCAAAGGCAAACATTGCGGTCATATCGGTAACGTTGCCCACGTCCCAATTGCCGATGTCCTGATTGAATGCGGAGGCATAAGTAAACATATATCCCATATCGGTCACCACAGAAAGGTCCGGGGTGTCCGTTGCATTGCCAGTTAAATTGGTACAGCCATAAAAAGCACTATTCATCGAGCTCCAAGCAATGGTGCCCCATTGCTCTATGGACAGTATTTTTTCCTTGTCGCCGGAATCATTAAAATAGATATGGGGGAAATCGCCCCGTATGGCAACGGTATAGGTGCCTGCCGTGCCGTAGTCGTGGGTGGTGTTGCCTGTTACTCCAAAGTCATCAAAAACACCGTCATTGTTCCAGTCCACGTCATAGCTGTAGGTCTCGCCCGGAAAGGTGGGTATGGTAATGGAAGTGTCGTTGGAAGTTCCCGGGTTGTCTGTTTTCCAAGTGGTGATAAAGTAGTCTTGTGGTCCCTGTGCGCTGGCTTGAATGCCAAGAAAGGCTAGGATAAAAATGAGTAGAATTTTTTTCATGATGTTAGAGTTTTTGGGTTATACAAAAAACCGTATGGTCTCTGTTTGTGAAGATTAAAATATGATTTAGCTATTTTTGTCTGGACTAAGAGGTGTTAAGAAGAATTGAATATCATAATGTTATTGTTATAGTGTTCAAAAATTGATATTGGATTTAATTCTTTACTTATTTATTTGGCGGAAAGAAAGAAGTAAACATTTTTTGTGAAAAAAGTGTATTGGATCTTAAAATAATCGATGGTATTGGGGGAAAAACTCTTGTAAGCATCTATTATCAAATTGCTTCATTATCCTAAAATTTCAGTTTAAAAAGGTTTAACTTTGTTTTTGTTTACTTTTCAACTCTGCCTGTATAAATGATGGAAGACCAACAGTTAATAGAAGATCTAAAACAAAATAAATTAAAAGCTTTAGATAGGGTTTACCTTACCTATAAAGAGGAGTTTTTTTTGTTTGCCAGAACGTTTTCCATTTCAGAAGAGGATATTTCAGATGTATATCAAGAGGCCGTAATCAGTTTTTATGAGAATATCCAAAGAGGGAAACTCAACCAATTGACAAGTTCCTTAAAAACGTATTTATTCGCTATTGGAAAGTTTAAGATATATAAACAAATAAAAACGAATAAGTTGAGTTACCAGGATGACTTAACTATTCATTCCTACGAAGAGATAAGAACCTTTGAAGTAGAAGTGAGTAAAAATCGACAGCAGGTATTAAAGGAAGCTTTTAACGATTTAGGAAACAAATGCAAAGCAGTATTGGAGCTGTTTTATTACGAAGGCCTGACTTTGGATGAAATACAAAAATTTTTAAAATACAGTTCTAAAGATGTATTGAAAAGTCAGAAATCAAGATGCTTAAAGCAACTAAAAGAACTTGTGGCAAGAAATTATGAATAAGGAAGAATTATTAGCACAGTATTTTAGCGGGCAGATTTCCAAGGAGTCCTTTTTAGAGTTAAAAACCTTACTGGAAAATGACAGTGCGTTTAAAAAAGATTTTTACGCCCAATTGGAAGTGCAGCAGATTATTGCTCACGAAAAACACATTCCATTAAAAAAGCGACTCAATCAATTAGATCAAAAGTCTGCCCCCAAAACCAAATGGTATCTTTATGCAGCTGCCATTACTATATTTATAGCTATCGGTTCTTTTTTTTACAGTCCAAAACCAAATTATCAAGATCTGTATGCCAAAAACTTTGAAGCTTACCCCAATGTGATTGTTCCCGTAGTTCGCGGTACTGAAACTCCCGAGGAAAATAAAAAGGCCTTGGCATTTCGTTATTACGACAACAAGGACTACGCAAAAGCCGCCGAGCTCTTTAAAACATTGCATGAAGAAACTGATGCGGATTACGCCTTTTTTTACCGTTCGGTAAGTTTAATGGCTTTGGGCGAAACCGCAAAAGCTATTGCTACCTTAGAACAACATAATTGGAACGAACCCGAAAAATACCAAACTATTGCACAGTGGTACTTAGGCTTGGGATATTTAAAGCTCGAAGATAAGGAAAATGCCATATCGCACTTTAAAGAGGTAACCGCTTCGGGTAAACCGCTGGCCAAACAGGCGAAAAAAATCTTACAGAAAATAGAATAGGAATGTCTTATACTATTAAGATGTAAGTCTTTCAGTCAGGCCCGCCCGAGATCACGAACTTTATCTAACACCGACTGAAATCGACACCTGTCCGAAGGAGGATCGAAAATGAAGTCTGCGATTTTCACGATGTTTTTTGAAGCATAACAATGAGGAGTATTTTTTTTGCTATTAATTTATAATGTTAAACTTAAAAGCAAACTGAAGCTTACAAAATGTTTTAAACGGTCACTATTTTGGACTGTAAGGGATTTTCTGATTTTTTAATCGTAAACTAATGAAATAAAAAAGTCTTTTTTTATCTTTAGACACTATAATGTGTTTTGATGATGAAAAAAATCACTTTTATCCTTCTTCTTTTCTTTTCTTGTGAAGCCTTATTTGCCCAAAACGAAGCAGATGCGGACAGCTTGTATGAGCACGGGGAAAGCCTTTTCTATAAAAGATTACATATAGGAGATCCGAATGCCTATAAAGAAGCGGATTCTATTTTTACACTCCTGAAAACGAACAATAACTACGCATCCTTACAACAAGAAATAGCTACAGAATTATATCTTTTAAGAATTCATCAAAACGAAACGGAAAAAGAGAACCTTCTACTTGTTTCTAAATTGATAGACAAATACAACAACCAACACGTAGACGCTCCACACCTTTATGATATGCTGTTGTATTACCAACAGCTTTTCCGTAACAGAACGGGTAAAACCGATGCAGAAGATAAAATCTTAGCGCTTATCGATCGGCAATTGGATAAAAAGGAACCCAATTACGAAATTATAAGCATTGCTTATGACAATTTGGGTAGGGCAGCGTATGCCAAACGCAATTTTGAAAAAGCGGCCGAATATGGTGAACAATCAATAAAATTCTACGAAAAGGCAGGGTTTAAATTCATGTACATTACTGCGATTCAAGCTACAGGCGGGTGTTACCATTGGATGGATAAGGTGGAACTGAGCCTGCAATACATGGAAAAAGCGTACCAATTGCTTAAAACATTCGAAAAACCAAACGCTTTACGGCTTTCCCGATTAGCATTTAACATAGCAATAATAAATGCCGGTCAACTGGGTAATGACCAAAAGTCCATAAACTATTATAAAGAATCCATTCATTATCAAATAGAGGCAGAAGGTGAGACCAACTTTTTGGTAATGCTCTATGCCCTGCTTGCCGATAGTTATTTTGACCTTAAAGATATAGAACAGGCCGAATATTATGTAGAAAAAGGCTATGACCTGGCAAATAACATCCTTAAGACGGAAAGCGTTTATTACCGTTCACTCCCTTCTATGACTTATGCTAAAATTTATGCAGCAAAAGGAGATTTTGAGAACGCCCGAAAGATGATTGATAAAGTGGTAGAGGAAAGCATTGCTTTTTTTGGTGAAAACGACAAATTTACAGTACAGGCTTTTAACGTCAAAGCAGACGTGGAGCGTGAAGCCAAAAATTACAAAAAAGCCGAAGCCTACTTATTGCGCGCCATAAAAGCTTCAGAAAACGTAAATCGGGTATATACTACATTATCATCTTATCAGCAGTTAAGTAATCTATATTTAGAAAGCGGCGATTATAGTAAATCGGTAGCTGCTGGGAAGATTAGTAAAATGCTAAACGATGAAGCCTTAGAAGGCGATTATGAAGGTCAAGCATTAGACAATCTGGTTCTAGCTGAAGGGTATTTAGGTTTAAAAAAACCTGATAGTGCAAAAATTTATTTGGAAGCAACCCAACAGGTCTTGAACAATGGAAAAAGCGATACAGGCATCGTTGTAAAGCTAAAAGCGTTGTCTCTTGAAAACAAATTGTTACTTGAAAAATATAAAACAGAAAAATCCATAAGTGACTTGAACCAAGCGTATGCTATTGTAAACGTACTTATAAACGAGATTATTGCGGGAAAAGCTTCTTTTAAGTATGATAATTCAAAACTTTACTACAGTGAAAGCATAGTAAGTTCCATAAATACTGCAATGGAAACGTGCCATTTAAAATATGCTTTAATGCAGGATCCAAAAGTACTTAACACTATTTTTAAACTGATGGAACTCAATAAATCCTCTATACTGCTGGACGGTATCAATGACGTGAGTTTAAAAACAGAATTTGGAGTACCAGAAAGCCTTATAGAAGCCGAGGCAAAGCAGAAGAACAAATTAATGAAATTGAATAAAGACCTTTACTTGCTTAATACGGCTGGTGATTCTGTTAAGAATGAAGACAACCTACTTGACGAACGTCTGGCAATTAATACCAGATTAGATAGCATACAAACCATATTAAGATTAGAATACCCAAAATACTACGAGGCCTTGGAATTCAATAAAACAAAAGATCTAGACCATTATCAAAAAAATAGTTTGGAAGAACATCAGGCACTGGTAGAATATTATATCGACGAAACTATTATATACCGAATAACCCTAACCAAAAAAAGCATTGCTTACGATAGATTTGAGGTTGAAAAGGATTGGGAAAAAAAGGTGACAGAACTTTATAAGAATCTAACAGAAAGAAAAGAAATAGCCGTCCTTTCATCCCAATTGGGCAAATTGCTCCTCCCAAAATTTCCTTCAAGTGTAACCGATATTATTTTTGTTTTGGATAAGAGTTTGAACCAAATTCCGTTCGAGGTTTTACAATATCACGATAAAAACTTAATCAACACCTACAATATAAGTTATGCTGGCTCACTTCAATTATATGAAAAGCAAAAGGAAATAAGAAGAAAACAACAATTTAACTGGATCGGTTTTGCGCCTAAATATGCAAAAGCTCTTCTTTTTAATAATAAAGAAGAAGTACAGTCTATTAACGAAATTGTGCAGGGTGATGCTGTCTTCGGAGAAAGAGCAACAAAACAAAGACTCATAGAACTCGGTAAAAAAGCATCTGTACTTCATCTTGCCACCCATACCGAATTAGACAAGCTTAACCCTATGCTCAATAAAATATTGTTTGCTGAGAATGGGAATTCAAACGCACTTACAACATCAGAAATTTACGGTTTGCAACTAAATGCAGATCTAGCGGTGTTAAGTGCTTGCAACACAGGAACTGGGATTCATAGGGGAGATGGGGTTATGAGTATGTCTAGAGCGTTTACATATGCCGGCACATCGAGTACGGTAATGAGTTTGTGGAAAGTGCCAGATAAGCAAACTTCGGAAATAATGGTGTTGTTTTATAAATTTTTAAAAAAGGGTCAAACTAAAAGCGAAGCCTTACGGAATGCCAAGTTAACTTATCTTGAACAAGTAAAATATCAAGAATTTGCACACCCTTTCTACTGGGCTGGTTTTGTGCATTCAGGAGACAATTCCCCCATCCATTTTTCAGAACCATTTTGGAAAAGTCCCATATTTATTATAGCACTACTAATTGTATTAGTGGCTTTATTAGTTACTTTATATTTCAGAAAACGAAGAAATAATTCTACATCTTTATAAATAATCGTCTCTCGAATAGAGGTTGACAATTTTATATTCAGCGAATTAAATAATTAACATTTCTTATTTTGCAATCAAACTAAATAAATCAAATAACCTTATAAAATGTTCGCGTCTTAAAGCTTGCTCCTTCAGTGCTTTTATCTTCTTGTGTAAATCTATGCAGGCTCCAGCAATGAGTCCAATACTCAGGAAACCATCGATAGGGACATCTGGAATATTTGAACCACCATCAGGCAGATCTAGCTGTGCATTGGCAGTTAAACTGCCCACGAGCAAGAGACCTTATACACAGCAATACCACTTTTATGCTAACGGTTCAATTTTCGTTTTTCATACTATTAATTTCAGTCTTCCTTTAGCTTTTGCTTTTAAGATTCTTACTCTTTTATCAATCTATAAATGCTAGACTCTCCACCATGCTTCAGCGTTATCATATAAACACCAGACGCAATATTATCGCCCATTGTAACAGTTACTGTATTTGCTCGACAGTCTAAAGTCTGCTTATAGATATTTTTCCCTATTAAATCGCTAATGCTAATTGACAATTGCTCTCCGTTTAATTTTGGTGCCTTGATATAGAATGTATCTCCGTTCAATGGGTTAGGGAAGAGGCGGATGCCTGAAAGTAGGTTGTTGTCATCAACTCCCAAGCGTTGTTCTGAACCTATTGAGAAACGGTTGGTTGCAATACTCAACGGGTCGTCGGCATCAACAGTAAAACTGTAGGTGTTTTCTCCAGTTTCTAAAAGTGTACGCGTTCCTGTGAAGGAATCAATAAGATAGAATTCGGTAGTTTCTAATCCATCGATAACCATTTTAAAGATGTAATTGGTGTGTTGATAACCAGAAGTGTATAACGAATATTCTTCGCCCGCTTGTGGCATTTCTCTTTGTTCGATACTCAAGTACGTTCCGTCGTGGTCAATACCAAGGTTTTCGTAAAAGTTCATTGGCTTTACAGCATCAGCAGGGGTGAGGCTGTTGTTGTTTTCTTCAGCGAACACAATTCCGAAACTATCGTGTACCGATCCTCCATTGTTATAGTTTTCGTTAGTATATAATTGTACGGTTAGCATATCGTTTGCTAACAATGGGCGATGGGTTGCCGTAAACTGCCCTGGAGTTTTATCGCTTTCTTTAAACACTACAGATGAGGTGCCCGCTGCAGCGGTTGCTACCTGAGCGCCTTGCCCTGGTTGTAAAAAATGACTTGCAGCAGAACCCGAGGTGTTTGTTCCTCCCGGAAGCTCTATTGTTACATAAGCCCCATTATCTCCAAGGGTTGGGTCGTAAACATAATACATATTAGCGTTCAGGTTGGAGGAATTAGCAAACACCGTATTTATGTCAACTGCACTCTGATATGGATTCCCAAACATCACAAAATCTCCCGCGTCTTCTGAAGCAAAATTTTGGGTTTGTGTGCCAGTAACTAGTGAACCCGTGGCGCGAAGCACGGTTTCGCTAGAGGCTAAGTTGTCTCCAAGATTAATGGCTCTATCTCCTCTAACAAATAACAGATACGGACTTCCTGCTGTTAGGGTGTTTGCATCGGTATTTGCAATTGCTTCGAATTGTTGGGTAGCTACATTTACAGTAAACATTGAAGGGTTTCCTGTGGTAGTGCCGTCAAAGCCGTTTTGTTGGTCTATGGTGCTGCCTGTAATGTGTGTTCCATAACCAGCTACAGGATTATCCATATTGCTAATTGCACTTTCCTGCCAGTTATTGTGAATAGAGGTGTTTGTAGTAACCGCAGGACTCACCATTCTGTAAGAGCGCTTATTGCTCATATAACGATGCACGGTAGCATCACCGGTAATATTTGAAGTTGCTCCCATAGGAGCCAATTCTCCATTACCAGTAGCAGTGCTCAGAAAAATTAGATCACCATTAATTTCGATGTCTTTCACAGCTTTAATAGTGGTGCCCTCAGAAACGGTAAGCGTAGCTCCTGTGTTTATTTCAATGCCACAAGCGTTTATGCTTCCAAGTGTAGTGTTGTAATCATCGGCAAAAATAGCTTTCTTGCTGGGGGTAGGGGTGCCATTGCTCCATCCATCAGCTAGTGTATAGGTAGTAGTTTCAGGACAAAAGTTGCAACCTGATTCGCGACCTCCATCAAAAATATTCCAACCATAAGTGGTTATAATAGCTTGTCGTTCTATTGAGCTTGTACAGTACTGGCTATTTCCGCCATCAAATGTTACATTGTTTTGCAGGGGCAAGGCACTCCAACCAGTAAGTAAGGCGTCATAATTGGCAGTAGATAAGGTTGCGCCAAGAAACATCCAGGTCATATCCATAACGTTCGATACATCCCAGCTTCCGATGTTCTGATCGAAGGCATTAGCTTCATAAAACATCATCCCCATATCTGTTACATTGGCTACATTCCAGTTTCCAATATCTTGGTTAAAGACCTCTGCATGATGAAACATTCTATACATATTTGTTGCATTTGATACATTCCAGTTTCCTATGCTTTGGTTGAAGGCAATGGCATACGAAAACATCTCAGTCAAATCCATTAGACTGGACACATTCCAGCTTCCAATGTTTTGGTTAAAAACAGCTGCTTGGTAAAAAATGAATGACATATCTGTTACGCTCGATACATTCCATCCACCAATATTTTGATTGAAGGTAGAGGCATAATAAAACATTTTACTCATATTTGTTACGTTAGTTACATTCCAACTTCCAATATTTTGGTCGAAGTCATAGGCATACCTGAACATATTGCTCATATCTGTAACATTTTCGACATTCCAGTTTGAAATACCTGAATTGAAAGAAGCAGCATCTTGAAACGTGGACACCATGGTGTTGACATTGCTTACATCCCAATCATTCAAATCTGAATTGAAGTTTGTACACCCAAAAAACATGGAATTTAAACTAGAATTGGCAGCCAATACGGGCGCATCTGTAGCAGATTCTGTGGTTAAATTTGAGCAACCTTTAAAGGCACTATCCATTCCCTGCCACACCTGCGTGCCCCATTGCTCAATGGTCAACAGTTTTTGGTCGTTGATGGCAATGCTATTTGCACTACCAAACTGGATAGCAGGAAAATCCCCAGTAATAGAAACCGTGTATATGCCAGCCGTGGTATATTGATGGGTAGCATCCGTAGTTTGAGCGGTAGAAATGTTTCCATCGCCCCAATCTACCGTATAGTTGTAGCCTGAAACAGCTGGATTTGTAGGGATGGTAATGCTTTCATTGGCAGTGGTGGTTTGCCAAGTGGTAATGAAGGCACTTGTAGGTTCCATTGAGCAGTTAAGACCGCCATCGGTAATTGTCCATCCGTATGTATCAATGAGTTCTTGGCGTTTTATATCGGCTGTGCAATATTGGTTGGTTCCGGCTCCAAAGGGTACATTGTTGGGGATGTCGTCTATACCATCACCGGCCACACCGCTACTATCGGTTGCCCAGCCAATTAGAATGGCATCATAATTTGCTATTGATAGACTGGTACTCAAAAACATACCCTGCATAGCAGTTACATTGCCTACGTCCCAGTTGCCAATATTCTGATTAAAGGCAGTAGCCTCAATGAACATAGAGAACATCTTGGTCACGCTGCCCACATTCCAATTACCAATATCCTGATTGAATGCACTAGCCCCATAGAACATATAGCCCATGCTGGTAACATTCCCCACGTTCCAATTCCCAATATCCTGATTGAATGTGGAAGCACCAGAGAACATAAATCCCATATCTGTTACGTTTTCTACGTTCCAATTGCCAATATCTTGGTTGAAACTGGAAGGAGAATCAGAAGCAAACATTCCTCTCATATTTGTTACATTAGATACATTCCAACTACCGATATTTTGGTTAAAACTTAAAGAATTATAGAACATCCAGGACATATCCAAAACATTTGAAACGTCCCAATTTCCTATATTTTGGTTAAAGACGTTAGCATAAGAAAACATCCAGCTCATATCCGTTACATTTTCTACATTCCAATTACTTACATCGCCGTTAAAACTACTAGCGCCATTAAACATATAACTCATATCAGTAATGTTTGAGACGTTCCAGTTGCTCACATTTCCGTTAAAATTATTAGCTTCCGTAAACATTAAACTAATATCAGTTACCGCAGTTAGATTTGGTGAGTCTGTATAATTACCCTGTAAATTAGTACAGCCATAAAAAGCCCGTGTCATAGTAGTCCAGTTTCCAGTTCCCCACTGCTCAATAGAGGTGATTTTCTCTTTACTGCCAAAATTGTTAAAAAAAATAGCAGGGAATTCTCCCGTAATAGAAACCGTATATGTGCCAGCCGTAGTATACGTATGGGTAGCATCTCCCGTTTGAGCGGTAGAAGTAGTGCCATCGCCCCAATCTACCGTATAGTTGTAGCCTGAAACAGCTGGATTTGTTGGTATGGTAATGCTTTCATTGGCAGTGGTGGTTTGCCAGGTGGTTATGAAGGCTACTCCTGTACAATCCAAATTATCTCCCGTAAATGTCCATCCATCATTATCTATCATATTTTGGCGAGCTAATTCTCCATTACAATAATTTAAACCTGTTGCTCCTAAAGTAACATTGGGTTTTAGATTTAAAGCATTCCACCCATTTAAGGTAGAATCATAATTAGTTGTAGACAAATTTGAATCTGTGAACATATTTGTCATATTTATCACATTACTTACATCCCAATTTCCAAGTGAAAAATCAAAGGATCCTGCCCTGTTGAACATATTGTTCATATTAGTTACGCTACTAACATCCCAACCACTAATGTCTTGATTAAAGACGCTTTTAAAAAACATATGCTCCATATTAGTTACATTACTAACATTCCAACTACTAATGTCTTGATTAAACATATTGTGAATTCCAGGAATATCTGCTCCTAACATATAGCTCATATCTGTTACATTACTAACATCCCAACCGCTAATGTTTGAAATCGTTCCGGTAATATCATAAAACATATAGCTCATGTCTGTAATGGTGCTTACATCCCAGCTGGCTAAATTTCCAATATAAGCACTAGTATCACGAAACATTTCCGAAGCATTTGTAACATTTGATAGATCTGGAACATCCGTAGCATTATAATTCATAAACACGCAGTTACTAAACATTGCCTCCATACTTGTCCACGCATTATTTCCCCATTGCTCAATAGACCTCAGTTTAAATGCATCGCTATTGGCATTCATATAAAAATGAGGAAACAACCCCGTAATTTCCACTCTATATTTATCACTAGAAGTAACACCTGAAATTAAGTAATCTCCGGTTAGGTTAGTCGCAGATCCATCTCCAACCCCTGCATTATCAAGATTTGTCCAAGTTACATTATAATTATAAGGACCGCTCGCAGGGTTGGTTGGTATTGTATAGCTACTCCCTTTCCAAGTGGTGATAAAGGCATCGGCTGGTTGTGATACAGGGCATATAGAAATGTCTATATTTGAGCACTCATCACCACCATCGCCATTCAATACAAGAAGTACGGGTTCACCAGCAGTCAAAGTAGCTTGAAATGTGCTTGTGGTTCCAGCCTGAAGAAATCCGCACCCCTTTGAAGTATACGGGCCTCCACAGGTACCGCTTAGTAACCCAGCCTGAAGCCCAGAATTATAAGGGCTACAGGTGCTTAATACAGCTGTAACCTCGTGAGGGCCCGAAACAGTAGGAGTGTAGGTATACCATACGGTGTTTTCTACCGAAAGTGCGCAAATACTCATTGGGTCAAATGAATCTTCAGAACCTAAATCTGCTGTCGAACCTATGTTATTCCCACTTTTTACTAAACAAGAAGTTAGCACGGTTGGGGATGCACAGGAATCACTTTGTGCGAAGCCATTTAGACCAATTGTGCCAACTAATAATAAAATGTATATTTTTTTCATATTCGCCGATTTAATTCTGATTATACCTCAGAAATCTATTAACTAACACAAGTTATGACATCTGAAAATGAATCAAAAAGAATACAATTATTTGTGAAGTAAGTGCCTTTTTTTGTGAAGTATGGAAGTTTTATTGCCTTAAAACCGAGTTTAGTCTAATTTGGATATTGATAAAATCATTCTCAGGGGTGTTTTAGAGGAAAAAGGACTCTAATTTGTTTTATAGCTTTTATTTTTACGACTTATAAATCGTAGTAAATTATATTTACTGAAAATCAAACTCAACCATCAGCGTAGCGCAACACATTGAATATTTAACTTTATATTGAAATCTTTAAACCACATATTCCTTTTTGTCTTTGGACTTACTTGTTTTGCGCAAAAAGAGCTAGTTCAAACAAGCTTGGAAAACAGCTATCCAATAGAAACGGTTGAAGATTTCAACACTCTCCGACCTAAAATGGAACAATTGGCATCCCATAGGGAGGAAGACTTCTATTGGTCTCCCGAGCTTTTAAAAACTTTAAAAAACGCAAAGTCTTGGGCTGAAATTCAAGGAACAGCCCAACAAAAACTCTTGGCAAGTTATTATTTGTTAATATATTACGACAACCATTTAGAAGATGATCTAGTTATTGCCAGAGGGGAAGAATTATTGATAGCACCAGAGTTTATGGAAATGCCTGAGAGTGTTCATTCACTTTTAGCCTTAAAATCTAGCTATCGTCGTAAAGGCTATTATCAACAACAACTTAACATACTTAATATCTTGATTAAACAAAATGAGCGGTTTGATTATTTAGTTTGGCCTAAACACTACGGATATTTTAATGAGCTTGCTCTAATCTACTATAATTTAGGGCAATACTCACTTGCGCGCGCCAATTTCAAAAAACAAGCGGAAGTGTTCAAGATTGCTGACGATCTTTTTCGCACTAGCAGTATGTTCAATAATATTGGATTAACGTTCGCTAAACAGCAGCAGCCCGATAGTGCATTAGTTTTTTACAAGAAAGCCGTACAAATCTTGGAGAGCAACGCTATAAAAGATGATTATTATTCAAATGAATACATAACGCATTTTAAGAATGTAGTAAGATCCAATATCGTAAAAATTGATTTAGAAGGAGCTGATTTTTTTGAAAAGGAGCGGGTTTTTCGAAGGGAGCTAGCTTCGAGTAAAGCTGTAAAAGAGCCAAATACCACAGCCCAAGTTTACCAAAACCTTTCAGAACTTTATTATGACGATAATAAATTTGAATTAGCTCAAGCTTATACAGACAGCACTTTAGCCTTTGAAAAATCTTTTCGCAGCCCAGCCAATCGAAAAAAAGCCTATTTACTAAGGGCTAAAATAAGCTTAGCACAAAATCAAAATGAAAAGGCATTATTTTATTTTAACGCGAGCCTTACCCTGAGCGATTCTTTAAACAAAGCAAAAGATGAAAAGAACTATGCAGAGGCAACTGCAAAATTTAATTTCGTTAAAACAAGCGAAGCTTTAGAGGAGAATAAAAAGCTGCTTCAACAAAAGGAGGAAGCCAATTTCGTTCAACTGGTTTTTCTCTTTGTAGTGATTCTTTTAGGGCTTATTATCGGTTTTATGCTCTTCAAATCTATAAAAGCGAATAGACTAATTGCGAATCAGAAAGATGAATTACAAAAGGGATTAAAAGAAAAGGGAATAATGCTGGATGAAATACATCATCGCATTAAAAATAATCTACAAGTTGTTTCGGGTATTTTAGAATTGCAACGCGGGAAGATTGATTCAGAAAAGCACGCAAAGATCTATGAAGAATCCCAAGCTTATTTGCAGAGTATGTCTATGATCCACGAACTGCTTTATGAACAGGAGGGAGTATCAAAATTAGATATGCAAGTTTATTTAGAAAAGTTGGGCCATTTGCTTATAGATAGTTACCCAAATATTAGCGTGACTTACAGTGTTTCCGCACCCACCGTTCAACTCGGGGTAAAGAATGCAACTCCCTTGGCCCTGATAATTTGCGAATTAATTACAAACTCGCTGAAACACGCTTTTAAAAAAACAGGAGAAATAAACATTAACCTCACACAAAATGAAAATACCTACGAACTCGTTTATGCCGATAACGGTAGTGGATTTAATAATATACACGATTCGGCGTATTATAATACAGGCCTTAATTTAATAATTATGCTTACTGAAGATTTAGAGGGCAAAGTTAAATTCTCCAATAAGAATGGCTTTCTGTGTAAATTAAACTTTTCTGATTGATATGGATAATGGAAATTTTTACATTGTTGAAGATATGGGAGTAACCCGAGCGGCGTTGATATCGGTATTACAACGCGCTGGTTATCAATATGCAGGTAGCGCATCGTCTGCTGAAAAAGCTTGGTTGGAAATTCCGCAAAAGGAGATTACGATTGTTATTATAGACGTCAACCTTACCGGATCAAAAGATGGAATTTGGCTGGCAAAGAAGATCCGGGAATTCAAGGATTGCGCCATTGTTTTCTTAACGGCGTATGGCAGTGACGCTATTTTAGAAAAAATTCACAGTACAGATCCTGATGGCTACATAATGAAGCCTTTCAATAACCCAACCTTGCTGTCTTCGGTTCGACTGGCCTGCCGTAATTTTGGTAAACGCAGTCAGGAAAAAAATGTAGAAGAGATTGAACCAGTAATCATAAAATCGCGTATCGGAACGGTCAAAATCAATAAAGCCGATCTAATTTATTTGAAGTCGGAAGGGAATTATGTTCATTTGAATACCGCTTCAACCACTTATGAAGTCCGTGGAAAATTAGATGACGTATTGCTAATGTTAGATTACGAAAAGCTATACCGCATCCACAGACGCTATGCCGTGAATATTGATAAAATCAAGGCAATTGATAAAAATTCAATCTTAGTTAGCATAAACCAAGAATTGCCAGTTTCCAAATCATTTAATTACGAGGAGATGATCAAAAGGTTGAACTTAAATACTATATGAAATAGTAGGAATACGAATGGCGCTTTCTTCTTAGATCAATTAACCTGTCTTTTGAACATTTTGCCACTTAAATAAAAAACCAGTAGTGTCCGATAAACATTTTTAAAAGCGGGATTTCCAAGAAGGATTTCCCGCTTTATTTATATCTTAGTTTTTA
>JBLWTS010000078.1:0-16530 GCA_048270045.1 Aequorivita sp. | reverse complement strand
CATAACTCTTAACTAGAACATAACTCATAACGCTTAACTAATGAAAAATCCCTTCTGGCTCTGGTTCCTCACCAACGAACACATCCTCCGAAACATCCACACCCTTTCAGAAAAAGGAAGGGAAGAACTATTGTACTGGTTCTCCAAACATTTAGATTACTACAGCCCTAATATAAGCTTCAGAATTATAATTCCTCCTCTAGATCAAGACCTACCTATCCTATCCTTTGGAGCAAGTGCAGAACCCGAAGTGAGAGTTCTCTTGGTAAAATTGTTAGAAACAGCTCCAAAACTACCAAACTGGATTATAACGGCGTCTATAACATCTTTGGCCGATTTAGATCCCAACTATTTTGAAAAAGAATATTGTTTAAACGGATTTTGTTGCAAACCATCCCACATAAAGTTTTGGGCATTACTAAATGACCCCATCACAGATCAATTCATTTTTGGAATCCATCTCGATATCCCAACAAATGACAAAGACCCCGATCTAGTTTACGAAACAGTGGTAATAATCCTGAAAGACACCCTTGGAGACGAAAAATACGAGCGACATATCGAAGACATCATCATCCAAAACCAACTCCCGGATGATGAAGAAATACTCGAACTTAAAGAGCTCAAACTGTATTTAGAAGGCTATGGATCATAGAAAATAGGCAACCTTATTCAGGCATATTCAAACTCATAACTTTGAACTCAAACTCCAATGAAAACAAACCTATTCTGGTCCTGGTTCCTCGCCAACGAAAAAAAACTACGCTCCATTCACACCCTTCCAGAAAGTGAATGCAACCAATTATTATTCTGGTTTTACCAGCATCTTCGATGCTACAGCGCTGATATAGGTTTCCAAATACTTATTAAAACGAGTTCCAAAAAACGCCGAACACTTACATTTTCCACTTCTAGTGATAGTGAGGTACATCAAATCATTTTAAATCTAATACAATCAGCCCCAGAAATTCCCAATTGGATTATCTCAACCAATATAGAAACACTATCTGAAGATGATTCAGAATATCTCGAAAATGAATTCAACATAAATAAAGCAAGCTTTATCACCTCCAACATTAAGGCCTGGATTCAACATATTGACCCAGTAACAAATAAATTTATAGTAGGAATAGTTCTCAATTTCCCAACAGCTAATATTACCCCCGAAATAGCACACCAAACAGTAGTCAGAATATTAAAAGAAATCCTAGGCGATTACATCTACAACCACCACATAGAAAACATCATCATCCAACCAAATCCCCATTGATAAAGAAGTATTCGAACTGCAAGAATTAAAATTATACTTGAAAAACCTCTAACTATTAGTCATGCGCGACAGCAAAGAGAAAATGTACCGTGATTTGGATGCTGATTACTGACCACTTACTAATGAATATCATAAACACACGCAGATATTCTAAATTTTCATCTCAAATGCTATCATTTTTTTCAGTAGTAGCTTCAAATGTATACTTTCCCAAGCGCAAAAAACATAAAAAGACTAATCCCGCAGTTTGTAAGTTATAATCAGAAAATTGGAGGAAAGAATGTGCTACGTTGTTTCTAAGATTCGTCCCACCCTTCGTGAAAGTATATTTAAATAGCTCTATGTCTCGCAAGGTAAACAGCTCCTTTATTTTTGGGTTATCAATAAGCTCCTCCAAAAGTTGCTCTACGAATTCACCATTTTTTAGAGTGGTGGTGTTGCCATGCGAAAGTTTTATAAAATCTCTTAGGGCTCCTTCAAATTTAGTAGTGAGGGAATCTATTGCTAAAATGAAATTATTAATTTTATTTGTATCCATTAATACGGATAATTCAAACTGTGAAAACAGATTATGAATGCCTGGAGCCAACATTGTAATCCAAGTGCTATCAGAATCTAATTGATTGTAAGTCATAGATCTTTGAAATTTCATGCCATACCAAGTATGTTGCTCCAGAAAATCGTGTATTTTATAGTAATTTAATTTACCAGCTAGAATTCCTTCAACGAAAACACGCAGAAATAACGACCAGCATTGAACAACATGGCCAATACTATAATTCTTTATATACTCACTATTAAGTGCATCCGTATCATTAATGTTTTTAATATTGCTGTTAATATCATAGACTGAAGTAGAAAAAAGCTGATAGAGTGAATTATTTATTGATTCTTTAGCTCGTTCTTGATTTTCAATTGGGTCTACCAGCACTTCCTCCGCCAAGGCAAAATAACTGAGAATTTGATTTGTTGGCATCTCTAAAATGGCCTCGGCCTTTGCCTTCAACATCGCATTAAAAAGCTCATGCGCTTCATCGCTTAATTGTGAGGAAACTTTATGCAGCCTGACACTCTGTTTTAAACGGGTATATTCCCTAAATATATTTTCAGCCTCCTCATACCTCCCTGCCAATTTTAAGAATTTTGCTTTTAATCCTAAGGTTGTGTATTTTATAAAATCAGTGTCGTCAGTATGTTGTTCTAAAATGAAATCTTCATTTTTAGCCATTAATTCATATAGAACCTTCGTTGAAACTCCAACCTTAGCATAAAGTTCAAGTCCTTTTGATAATTTGCTTCTATTAGAAAAGTAAAATCCGCCGTGGGTATAATCTAGCCAATTAGGTAAGTCGTTCGCTATCTTTTTCAAATCTGAATTGGAAAGAATATTATTCTGAAAAATCGTATCTAGAACATCGCATTTTAAAGAGGTGTCTATTTGCTCAAACAACTCTATCGTCAATTCTCTAATTTCTTCAATTTTTATTTTCGTTTTTTTTGAAATATGTAGTGCGGCTGACAATAAAATAGGTAACTGATTTATCTCTCCTGTTTTAGATTTTAATATGCACAGTTTGTAATTTTCAATCGCTTGCCCAGCATACAAGTTATGTTTCGTTTCCTGCCACAATAAATGGGAATAACGAGCTCTTAGCCAAATATTAACTGTATCATTCAAACGAAATTCTAAGTAGGTTAAATCATCATCAGAAAGTGAAATTTCAACAACCTCACCTTTTACGTCAGTAATTTGTGCATTTGAGATAAGCTCTCCTTTATTGAGATTATAGTATAAGAATTTTCTTTCTGAAATTAATTTTTCATTCCCATAAGCATCTGTCCCATTAATAGTAGCCAGCTCTCTATGAAAATTCCAAATATTTGTCGATTCTATACCTTCTAAGGTTTTGTAAAACTCTTTTATAGATTCATCCACTTCGTTCATAATATCGTTAGCATTATTCCGAACCACATCCGCACTGATTGTGTTCCGCCTGAGCTTGAACTATCTATATCCTACCCCCAACTCCCTTAAACTTCTCTACAAACGAGGCTATCTTTTGAAAAACACTCTGCTTTTTTGTCAAATATTGAGGATTCAAAGGACTCATTCTTGGCAAAATAGCATTGAGCTCTGTCCCGTTTTCACTAGCATATTCCCGCTTTAAAGATGCAAGAAGATAGCGTTTTGCTGCTTCCTCATTTAAGTTTTCATCTACAATTAATTCCGTAGCCTCCTTCTTTTGTTTTTCTTGGGCATAGGAAAAGAACGCATCTATAATGCTCGCTTTATCTTCAATGCTGTCAAGGTCGGTTTCATTAATAAAATCAACTACTAAACTCTCTTTGGCTCTGTTACCTATGCTCGCACGAATAACCCGACGAACCTCTTCAGTTAAAGACGCTTTGTCTTTGGTCCCTTTATTGTGCTCAAATATCAATTCAAGTATGTAATCCAGGTTTATTTCTTGCGATTTAAGCAAATCAATTTCAAAGACTACATCATCCCAATCAATAGTTGATTCTTCTGCTTCTTCTCCTTTTTTCTGCTCTCTTAACCAATCCCGAATATCATTATAAGTAGACCGATAATCCTGCACAGTTTTTTCGGGCAGCATTTCAATCTTTTGCATGGCAGCTATATCCTCATCCGTTATAAAATGTTTTTCCTTAAAGGTTTCACGAGCTTCCTTATCGTTAATGTCTATTTCTTGAAGTGCTTTAAGATGGACAAATTCGTCGTAATTCTGTAGTATGTTTTCAACACGCAGGTATTCTCCAAAGAGTTTTGTAAAATCCTTTTTATCTGCCTCGGTAGCTATCTCGTCAGGATCCGGGAACCTTTCATTAAGTTCCTTAACCACCTCTGTATAACCTCTTCGCGCTTCTCCAGTGACAATATCCGTAAAGCCTTCCAAATATTCTTTATAGCTCTTTTCAAGAACTACATTTTTGGTGTTTTTATCTCCAAATAATGTAATGGCATCAATGGTAGCTTTTTCCAAATCACGGAAGGTAATAATATTACCAAAGGTTTTGGAGGCGTCAAAAATACGATTGGTACGCGAAAAGGCTTGCATTAAACCATGATAGCGCAGGTTTTTATCTACAAAAAGTGTGTTGAGCGTAGGTGCATCAAATCCTGTTAAGAACATACCTACTACAATAAGCAAATCAACATCCTTATTTTTTACGCGTTTTGCCAGATCCCGATAATAGTTTTGGAATGCGTTGCTTTCAACCCCAAAACTGGTTTTAAATAGATTGTTATAATCTTCGATGGCCTTAGATAAAAACTCTTTTGCACTGCTATTCATGGCAGAAGGTTCAAAGCTTTCATCCAATATTTCACCTATGGCACTTTGCTCTTCGTTCGCTGCAAAGGAGAAAATCGTCGCTATTTTTAATGGCTTATCGCTTTCCTTTTGTAAATTATTTAATTCCTCATAATAAGCCTTTGCCGCATCTATGCTACTCACCGCGAACATGGCATTAAAGCCACTGTTTCCACCTTTGGTTCTATGTGTTTTCTGTCTGTAATTCTGTAAAATGTATTGAGAAACTTCTTTGATACGAGCAGGATGAAGCAAAGCTGTTTTGTTTTCGGCAGCACTTAGCTTTTTTTCATCAATTTCGGTTTCTATGCCTTTAAACTGTGGACGTACATCGTTATAATCTACTTTAAACTTTAGTACTTTTTCATCTCTAATGGCATCCGTGATAACGTACGAATGTAATTCACGACCAAATACACTTGCTGTGGTTTCGGAGCCTAAAGCATTTTGAGCGAAAATCGGCGTTCCTGTAAAGCCAAATTGATAATACTTTTTAAATTTCCTTTTAAGATTCTTTTGAGCTTCTCCAAATTGGGAACGATGGGCTTCATCAAAAATGAAAACAACCTGCTTTTGATAAATGGCTAAATCATTTTCACCTTTCATCAGATTATTCAATTTCTGAATAGTGGTCACAATAATCTTATTATCATCTTTTTCAATATTCCGCTTTAAGCCTGCAGTACTGTCCGAACCGTTCACACTATCCGGAGAAAAACGTTGATACTCTTTCATGGTCTGATAGTCCAGATCCTTACGGTCCACCACAAAGAATACTTTATCAATAAAATCCAATTGTGTGGCGAGTCGTGCCGCTTTAAAACTGGTAAGCGTTTTACCCGAACCAGTGGTGTGCCAAATAAAACCACCACTTTCAGGCTTAGACCAATTTTTCGCTAGGTACGAACTTTCTATTTTCCATAAGATTCTTTCTGTAGCTGCAATTTGATACGGCCTCATAACAAGAAGTACATCACTTGTATCGAATACCGAATAATTGAGCAGCACATTTAAAAGGGTGTGTTTCTGAAAAAATGTGGCCGTAAAATCTTTCAGGTCTTTAATAAGCGTATTATCCGCTTTTGCCCAGTTCATGGTAAAATCAAAGCTGTTTTTATTTCGCTCTACAGTATTAGCAAAATAGCGGCTGTCTGTACCATTGGAAATAACAAAAATCTGTAAAAACTTAAATAAGGAAGTATTGCTATTAAAACTCTCCTTGGTATAACGATGCACTTGATTAAAGGCTTCGCGGATTGCCACCCCACGCTTTTTTAGTTCTACCTGCACTAAAGGCAAGCCGTTAATTAGAATAGTGACATCATATCGATTGGCATTGGTTCCCTTCTGTTCAAACTGCGAAATTACTTGCACTTTATTCCGGGCAACCTGTTGCTTATCTACCAAGTAAATGTTTTGAATATGCCCATCATCAAAAACAAAATCGTAAATATAATCATCGTGCAATTTCCTTGTTTTATCCACAAGGTTATCACTAGGCTTATCTAAATATTCCTCCACAAAACGCGCCCATTCAGCATTTGTAAACGCCATATTATTGAGCGTTTGCAATTGCACCCTAACATTGGCCAGCATAGCTTCAATAGAAGTAAGATGTGTTGGATTTTCATATCCCTGATTGATTAAATCCTGAATGAATTCCCGCTCCAATGCCGCTTCTGTTTGATAAACAGCTGATGCATCTTGCGCCTCTGAATGCTTGGTGTATTTATCGAGAACAATAAAATTATTGGACTCTGCTATGGTGTTATACTGTGTCATTTTGTACTTCTTTCCAAAATTTATTATCAATTAGATGATTTAACAAAAATCTTACGACTTGTTTTTCAGGATCTGAAGGTTCTGGAATTACTTCATTTGATAATGTTGAGTGACTTGTAAATTGAATCACTCTATTATAATATGTTTGTTTATCATTAGGTAACAACTCTGACCATTTTGGGTAACCTAAGAAATTTGCTGTTTTTTCGTACAGGTTTCGTAATAATATAAAATGATATTTTTCAATTTTATTAGCTTTAATTGCCTCCTCAATGATATGCTTAAGATAAAGATGGTATGAAAAGCTTTTGTTTGAGTCTCCTTTTTTTGGATCTAAGTCATAAGTACCATCGTCTAATTTATTTAGCATATAACAATCCCTAATACTGATTTCATTAAATAACACGTTATAAAATAATGGATTATGTGTAGTTATAATGAATTTGAGATTAGATTGACTTGACTTTATCAGTTCTGCAATATTCACCGCAAGCTCAATTAAGTGATTATCATCTAAAGAGCTTACAGGATCATCAATAAACACATACTGCAATTCATTAAATCTATCAGTTTCTCGATCAACTTCTTCTGCAACATTCAACACATTTATAGTTTGCTCTAATAAACTATAAAAAACACTCCAGATAAAACAGCTCTCTTCTCCTTTAGAAATTTTTACATATTCTGAACTTGAATCATCTCCCCGTTCAAATGAGAAGCGCACTTCGGAATAAGCAGGAACTATTACATCCTTATTGTTCTTATCCTTAAATGACGATTGCTCATTAAAATGTGGTGTTAATTTATCATTTGTATAGCGTTGAAAATGGGTAGATATATTAGGTTCTTGTCCTTGTTCTATAAGTATCCAATTTGTATAACTATTGGGTTGGATCTTTAGCTTCCTGTCCATATCGTTATCCAAATCATTATCCCAATAAAATAAATCTTCTGTAAATGCATTATAATAAAGTACCTTGGCTCTTGATTCAACTTCAGAATCAAGATCTTTTGGAGCTATCAAATCTTTGAACTCCCCAGACAACCGTGTTTTTCCAGAACCGTTAAAAGCGTATATCAACTGCACCTTTTTATTTGCATCCCTTAAAAATCCCGCTATTTCTGATAATGACTTACCCATATTATGTTTCTAAACTATTCTTAGGAAAAGTTAACAACAAATCCCGATAATACTCATACTGCTTTTGCCTTAGCTCTATCTCCTTTGGCAGACCTTCACTAATCGAGGAAGTCAGAATATCAAATTTATCGAGTATTGAAACGATGCGCTTTTGTTCTGCTTTTGAAGGGATAGGTATAATTACTTTACTTAATCCATTAGAATTAATAGCAGAAATTTTACCCGAAGAAATATGTCTTCTTATTTGATTGTGATACTGTCTTGTACGAGTAAAATATGCGAAATACTTCGAATTTATTGGACTTCGGAATGAAAAACAAGCATCATGAATAACAACACCTTCATCCGCTAACCAAGCAGTTCCTTTTCCAAGATCTTCAATTGTTTCACCTGCTGCAACGATGACAACATCTCCATTTTCTGCTATTCGTAAATTTTTATTTGCAACAAGCTCTTCACTAACAAACGATTTAGTTTGATCTGCCCAAGTACCATAATGAGTATACATTTCACCATAATGAATTGTAGGTACTCCTTCGGAGATTAAATCAGCTTTCACAAAACGTTTACCTCTTTGAAACTCCCCGACCTCCCCCAAAGTCTTCCACTCCACTTCTCCTTCCTCAAAGCGCAACAACTCTTCTCTATAAAAATCATACTGTTGTTTACGCGCTGTAAGCTCTGCTGTAAGCTCTGCTGTAAGCTCTGTAAAGGTATCGAGAATACGAACAATTTCTTTTTGAACGGAAAGCGGTGGGACGGGGATTTGGATTTCGACTAATTTACCTTTTGTAAGTTTAGCTCTACCTCCGCCAGATAAAAATGGAATAAAATTCACCGTTTTTAAATAGTAAAATACAAATCGATTGTTTAATAAATCTGTTCCACGTATTACATGAACATGATTATTTGCCCAGAATTTACCTGTTGCCCATTGGATTGAATAGTTTTCAAGACTTTGTGTTCCATCTTCTGCAATTAATATATATTCACCGTTGTGAGTATAGCCTTCAACGTAATCTTGAATATTATTTGCTCCATAATATGGCACTTTTCCAGGTGATCGTTCAGATGCCTTAACAGGTTTTCGACCAGAATTTTCTATTACAAAGAAAGTATCGTCTCCCAAAGTCTTCCACTGGACCTCAACACCTTCCAATAATTTTTCTAAATAACTCATGCTTCAATCTCCTTTACAATTTGATCAATATCGGCACGTAGCTTGTCAATTTTCTCCACTGTATTGGAAATCTCGGCATTTAACTCCTCAATATCAATAACTTCACGCGTATCCTTTGCCTCTACATAAGAAGTCACAGACAGGTTATAATCGTTTTCCGCAATTTTGTCATTGTCCACCGAGACTGCTATGTGATCTACATCTTCTTTGCTGTCAAAGAGCTTCATAATCTTATCAATGTGTTTATCGGTCAACACATTGGTATTGGTTGCTTTTTTGAAAAAACCTTCGCCACTGGCATCTATAAACTGCGTTTTGTTGTGGGTTTTGCTTTTGGAGAGCACTAGAATATTTACCGCTATAGTCGTTCCGAAAAACAGATTGGGCGCTACAGAGATTACGGTTTCTACGTAATTGTTATCTACTAAATATTTTCTTATTTTTTGTTCGGCACCTCCACGGTAAAAGATACCCGGGAAACAAACAATTGCCGCCCTTCCTTTGCTTGAAAGATAACTTAAGGCGTGTAACACAAAAGCAAAATCGGCTTTTGATTTAGGAGCCAGCACTCCAGCAGGTGCAAAACGATCGTCGTTAATTAAAGTAGGATCGTCATTTCCTATCCATTTTATGGAATAGGGCGGATTAGATACAATGGCATCAAAAGGTTTATCGTCACCCAGTTGCGGATTTATGAGCGTATCGCCAAGCACGATATTAAACTTGTCATAGTTCACGTTGTGCAAAAACATGTTCATACGCGCCAGGTTATAGGTAGTATGATTTATCTCCTGCCCAAAAAATCCTTCTTCAATAATATGGTTGTCAAAATGTTTTTTGGCTTGTAACAATAGTGAGCCCGAGCCTGCTGCAGGGTCATATATCTTATTGACGGAAGTCTGTCCGTGCATGGCCAATTGCGCAATAAGTTTGGATACGTGTTGCGGTGTAAAAAACTCACCTCCCGATTTTCCGGCATTGGCGGCATAGTTAGAAATCAGAAATTCATAAGCATCCCCAAAAAGGTCGATCTGATTGTCTTCAAAATTTCCAAAAGTCAATTCTTCTATACCTTTTAAAACTTTTGCCAATCGGTCGTTTTTGCCTTCAACCGTATTCCCCAATCGCGAACTGGTCGTATCAAAATCGGCAAACAATCCCTTTATATCCGGTTCGGAGGGATAACCATTGGCAGAGCCTTCAATCGCGTCAAAAATAGATTTTAAATCAGTGTTTAGATTCGTATTGGTATTCGCTGTTTTCGCAACATTCACAAAAAGCTGACTCGGATAAATAAAATACCCTTTTGTTTTAATCGCATCCTCCTTTATTTCAGGCGTTATCACATCATCAGATAATTTTGCGTAGTCAATACTCTCATCGCCCCCTTCTATATAGGTAGAAAAGTTTTCACTTATAAAACGGTAGAAAAGTGTTCCTAAAACAAAATGTTTAAAATCCCATCCATCAACAGAGCCACGTACATCGTTGGCTATTCTCCATATTTTTGCTTGTAATTCAGCTCTTTGGTTTGTGCTTGTCATTATTTATTTTTGATTAAATCTTTTGGTTTTACTTTTAATATTTACGCAATTTTAAAAAGAAATTCGAGTCTCGGCTGTTGTCTGTTCTGCACATAGCCCTGAACCATATTGTAGCTCTTTCCGAGTATTTCAACGAGCTGGCCTACTCAAAAGTGCTTTCTATTTTTGCCATTTATAATTCTAAAATCTTGATTATTGATTTGTTATAGATCTTTTGCTTAGTTTTTATAATTTCTCTAAATATAAAACAATACAACCGCCTCCCATTACGGGATTCCTTATAGCGCGTAAAAGATTACGGTCTCAAATATAAGGTTTATATTAAGGATATTTTAACAGTTAGTTGTTCTATACTAGAAACAAGTGACTTTCTCAGTATTGGAAAGTAGTTGAGCGAGGGGAAGATAATCTTTACAGAATAACGCGAGATTTAGGTGGAATCGACTTGGGTTATCCTATAGGCACTATTAATTTCAGTATATTTTTGAAATTATTTATCGAACTTTCTTTTTATTTTATTTGAACGATACCAGGAAACAAAGGTATTATTAGCATCCCGTCCACATTGTACTTTCGTTATTTCATGTTGTGTACTAATTTCATATAGTTTTCAAATAGTTGCTTTTCCATTTGAGTTGATTTGAACATCTTATTTAGGTAGTTTATCACTATTGCAATATCGGAGGATTCAACAATTCTGTTATTATGTTTTATAAATGGGCCATCTGATTCTGTGAGGATAAATTCCTTAGGAATTCTACTTATTATTTTTTGACCATTAGCAGATTTTATCATAGCTGTATTAATTGAAAAGTAGTATCCTGAACTGACTATTTCATCAATTAATTTCAAACCTCCTGTATACCAATGAAAGATAACATTCTCAATTTTATATTCTTGAAGCATCTGTAGCACTACTTTTTCTGCACCTCGAGAGTGAATACTTAATATCTTTTGTTTATTTGAAACAGCTTGTAAGACCTTTTCAAA
The DNA here is from genome assembly GCA_048270045.1 of Aequorivita sp. Classification (GTDB taxonomy): domain Bacteria; phylum Bacteroidota; class Bacteroidia; order Flavobacteriales; family Flavobacteriaceae; genus Aequorivita. The sequence continues at coordinate 5,288 of JBLWTS010000078.1, read as the reverse complement.
ACTATCTCTTTGAATATCTTTTGTTGCAATACCATCTTTTGAAAAATCCAATCCAATTTCTCCTATATATGAAGTAAAATCAAGGTACTTTATAAAAAGAGGCAGTTCGCTAGAATGGCTTGAAGCCATTAAAGGGTGTAATCCTAAAGCTAATCTCGTTTTCTTTAGATTTTTGATATGCGGATACCCCATTTTAAAATGACTGGGTAAATTAGTCATTCCAATAGTTATAATTCCTGATTTTTCTGATTTGCTTATAACCTCTGTAGGATTTGGATATAAATCAAAGTGACAATGGGTATCTATTATCATTAAATTCCTAATTCTGATTTCACCAATACGTTTCCCTTATTTCTAAATAAATCCATCACCTCTTCTTTTGATCGGAGTACCATTTCTGCATATTCTTCTAATTGGTCTTGAGGAATACTACCGTTTATTAATATATCTCTTTTCATTTGATCAAGACTGATATCTTTTTTAAGGTAATTTATTATCGCTGGCATATCTGTAAAACTGTTCCTTGATAAAGGGTTAGTTATATCATTACCATAAACTTGATTATCCTTTCCCGATTTGTAAAGTGATGCCCTTCGATAGACACAAGGCATACAAACCCCACAATGAGTAGCTGTCCTGTTTTTCCAAAATGAATTATGTCCAGACTTACCACAAGAAGTAGAAAAGTTTAAAGTTTCATCAAGAAAAGCTATATTTAAACAGTTTACTACCATTTCACCTTTGGTTTGAAATCTATATGGGTTTTGAAGTACAATATCGACACCTATATTATTTAATAGGATTTGTAATTTAGAAATCACATAAGGATGAGTTGTTCTTGTACTAAGTGAACTTACTCTTGATGGTGTTAATGGGTAATTTATTGTAATAGTTCCATTTTCAGGAATAACTAAATTGGAAGATGGAGAAAGAAAACAACCTAAGCCGATAAAGAAGAAAGAGCGACTTCGGTAATTCCCCTCGGTTTTAAACTTTTTTCCAAATGAATTTATTCTATTCAAAGCTAATTTTGATTGGATCCAATTGTTCTGAATTTTCTCAGGATATTTATTTAGTAAGGCAGCAAACAATAAATTTTGATCTCTATTTGGCCCAGAAGAATAATAATCAAAGTGAGATACTAACAATATTTCCTCATCATCTTTTAATGACTCAAGTTTATCAATTACTCCTATTAATGAATCCAAACCGCCTGAAAACAAACTTGTTTCTTTTATTTTAGTAGAGTTAAATTGTCTCCTGTTTTTATTCCATCGTCCTTTTGTTTCTATATAACAATTTTTGATATTATTTAATTCAAAACTAATAGACCAGTAATCACCTGTTAAAAATTTTAATGCTTCTTGTAATATTTTTTCTTGACCTTGCCAATTAACAAGATTATAGACAGGAAAAACAACTTCAAATTCCCGCGCCCATCCATCATCAGAATAATACTCTCTATCCAATAAGTTATCTATACCGTAAACAAGAGCTGATATTAAAAACAAATCAAATTTCACAGACTTTAAGTCTTTTGTTAAATCATAACAATCAACAAAATTAAGAAGTGACAAACCAATCTTTTGTTCATGGCCACTTAAATCAATAAAAACTAAATTTATATTTGAAAATTTACCATTTGTTGCTTCGGATAGTTCAATTTTTATTTTCATAATTATTCAAAAACGGTTAAGATATCATTTTGGATGTTTTTAATTAATCTATCAGCATCATCGGAACCCCAATCAAGATTTTGCAATGAATTTACTCGTTGTACGTCTTTTAAACTTTCGAAAATAAAATCTTTTATTTCCCTAAAGAGGTTGTTGCAATCTGCTTGATTTTTATCTCTTATTAATTTTTCATAAAACCATTTATCCAAATGCTCATAAATATAATATCCGAAATATTGAATTATTACATCTTCTGATGACGAATCAACAAATTTATTTGCCAATATCTCTTCCATCTCATCAATACTTTCAGCATTTGATGCTAACTCTTCTAAGAGTTTTCTTGTTGCTTCCTTTGCTGCAACTTCATCAATTGTTGATGCAGTACCAGAGCAATATTCGATTAAATGATTTATTACATCCGATACAGTTTTGTTTTGCAAATCCGTTAACCCAGTATTCTCTAAAGTATCTCGAAGATTATTTCCTGAGCTTGTAAATGCCCCTAGAAAGCGACCTATATTTTTAGCTGTCCTAACACCGCTTTTCCCAGCAACTTTAGATTGACCACGCCCTGCTTTATTAGCTCCTCCAATTACTGCAACATAATTCCGTAAAATCTTCTTTTTATTTTCAATTGGAATTGAACCAGAGTCGCAACTTGTAGTTACAGCTATACTTAAATCAGACCAATTAGGCATCATTGCATGTCGTGTATCAGAAAATGACTTCGAAGTACCCATATTTATTTGTTTTTCAGATTATAGGCTTTACTGGCTCTAGTTTTCTTATCTTTAAAGAGTTCATTCAAAAATTCACCTAATACAGGATGTGAATTATACTTTCTTAAACTGACACCAACAGATGCTTCTATTTCAGTCTTATTAAGTGTATTTAAAGTTTCAGTATAGTAAGATGTGACATTTTCGATATTTTCATCTACAAGCAAGTTAAATATATCAAACCCAAGTTTTTCTTTTGGATTCTTTTTAACGTTAATTGATAATAGATTTAAAAAAGCATCTTTCTCAAGAGGAATTAACGAATGAAATTTTGCGTTAAATATTTCTTTTCTTGTCCCAGTTGGCATTTCTTGATTTAATTCTTTAAACAAGGTTTTCACAATAGGTGGAATTAAACTAGACGCTGAAATAGAAGTAGATATCTTATCTCTAGAAATCCAAAAGTAATCTCTCAAATCAATTTCGGATAGTTTTGGTTCAATTTGAAGCCACTTGACAATTTTGACTTTACTCCATTCAGTAAAACCTGCATTATCTATCTCCTGTAATTCATTTCCTGAATTTGCGCCATTACAAATCTCTTCTAAATCATGCATCTCTTTCGGCATCCCATCTTGATTTAATTGCCAATCGAATAATTGTCTAAAAAGTCTAATTTCAGAGTATTCTAGCAGCATCAATTTTGCTAAAACAGAAGTGTTGAAATCACTTAGTTTTGCAACATCTGACAATCTTTGCCTTAATATATACGTATTAAGAAATCTTTTTATTTGTCTAGGGTTACCATATAAACTTTGTGTTATAAGTGGAACTAATGAAGGAATTGATATAACATTGGATTTAACTTTCTCGAAATCTTCTTGAAGAAGAATTGTTTCCATATTCAACAATCCGTAGGTTGAGTATTTGTCTTTTACTCTAAAATCTTGAAAATTAGAATGTATCTTTTTAAATTTCACATCACCTATTTCTCTTTTACAAATAAGCATAGATATATAAGTTTCAACTTCAGGTTCTGATAGTTTTGGTAATGAGTAAGGAAGTTGTATTAACTTTTCTAAATAATCTTCAACTATTCTTGAATTGTCCTCTTGTATAGGGTTAGAGCCTCCATATTTATACTCAATCGCATGTCTAACTATTCTAGGGTCAGCTCCTATGATAAATGCCGTTTTTGGAACATTTACAAATAATTTAATTGCTTCTAAATTTTCAATTATCCTTTCTGGTTTACATCGATCTAAATCATCAATTATTACTACTAATCTTTTGAATTCTGTTGAATCTAATAAATCTATAAAGTCATTCCTAAATTCTGCTACCGGATTACTAGTCGTTTCCGATTCTTCACTCTCCTTTTGTAGTGATTTAAAAAACTCTTCTCCTTCTTTTGAGTTTAGCTTTTCTATTAATTTATCAGAACTGTTCACATTCCATTCTGATAATTTTTGTAAAGCAAAAGGAGCTAAACTTAGTCCTCCAGTAAAATAGGCCGATACAGCAGGAAGTGCTACATTTTTCAAAACCATACCAGCCCCTCTCATCCAGTTTATTGACTTCCAAAGCTTCTTTGCTTTTTCCTTTACAGTCTCTTTTATTTCCTCACTTAGCCTTTTATTATTTTCCAATTCTCTTAATATAGAGTCTAGCAAAGCTGCTTTTGCATCATCATAGCCTTCGAAAGTCCAACCATTAAAATAAATACAAAGTGTATCAGCGTCTTTTGGCTCTCCATTCGAGTCTTGAAATTGTTCTTGGATTATTTTAAGTATACTTGATTTTCCGCTCCCCCAATCTCCAAAAACCCCTATTGTTATTGGTAAAACAGAATCATCCTTTATAACATCTATCAATAAGTCTGCATGTACTTTAAAGCCCAGTAAATCTTCAGAAGTTTCGTTATCTGACCACATATCTTATTCAATTCTTTAAATTTTTAATGAAGTAAAACCTCCCACTCTTCTACTCCCAAAACTTTTGGGTCTATAGCTTGGAGCCCCTCTATTCTCAAATTCCGACACAACAAATTATCAAACTTTTGCGTTAAACCTTTTCCAAATATAAATACAATCTAACATTAACACTTACGGGGTTCCTTAGAAGGTAAAAATTTCTAATAAAAATTCCCCGCTGATGCGGGATTGCATCACATTCTCTTCCCATTTTTAATTTAACCACCCAATTCCCCGCCCATAATACAGTGATTCCATTCTATTGGACATATTTCGAACAATTTACAAAAACAAAAAATTATTCAATTGCGGGATTCCTCAATAATGTTAAATTTTATTTTGGCATATTTGAGTATTGGTAATTCTCGACTTGACTAGACGAGTCGTTTTAAATTAGAAAGAGTTAAGTTGGTTTATTCGGTTATTCCATCATTCTAAATTTTTAATAATATTCCAAATAAAACATAAATTGACAATTTTGTAAACTTACTTCCGCCACAGAATTATGTAATCCCCAAGTATTATCAAGTTCTTATATAAAGTTTTTTTCGTATTCACTCTTAACAAGTTCTATGTTCTCACCATTTCGCTCTCTTATATTATGATGTAAACAAACTGCAAAGTCCGTTATTGCCCTAAAATAAGATAAATACATCGCATGGCTCACATTGATCTTTTCTCTATATGAAAATTTAAGCCAGGGACATTTGTCGATGAAAACGTTATCGACAATTCCATTTCGATGTAATAAAAGATTTCTAACTTGTGCCAACTCATTAATTTTTTCACAAGTTATATCGTATCCACCCCACCAACTACATCTTTGGCAGCAAGATAATATTTCCTGATACTATTTTTCAGCTTGTAGCTTTTTAAAATTCTGCGGATAGAGATCGCGTAGATTTTTGTGATTTATG
>JBLWTS010000077.1:0-16659 GCA_048270045.1 Aequorivita sp. | reverse complement strand
CATAAATCTAAAATTGTAACCGAAAAATTCAATTCTAAATACTCAATCACTTTTTGGGAGACTGAACAAGATGAAAATGAAAAACAACAATACAAAATAGATAGAATAGAAACAGATGGAAGGTTCTTTAAATTTTATTATAAAAAACAAGAATCCGTTACTTATGATTTGGGCTATGATTTTATTAAAAGAAATTTTAAGGAAACTGATTTTTATGAAAAAAGAAGTGACAATTGAGAAAACTGTTGAAATAACCGAATGATTAGAATAACGGAATGGGTATTTATTCAAAAGTGAATTAGTTATTTTAAAGTTAATTATTAACTTATCTGTAGGATGCAAATTCTCCTCCTACATTAATTCGAAACGATGGCTATTTTATTAGAAATCAACTCCACTCTTATTTTAGATGAGTAAAAAACTCGTATTAAAGATTGAATTTTCTAATGAACTCTCTAATAATGAACAAACAGAGTTTTTTGATTCATTAATTCAAGAAATTGAGAGCCATGGTTTAAAATTCGCAGGTGGATTTGATTCCTTAAAATGTGATTGGGTTATGGATTGTTCTAATTCATCATTAAGTAGAGGCGAAATAATTGATGAAATTGGTGATTTTCTCCTAGAGAAAGATGAGTTGATTTTGAACTTTGAAATTAAATAAATGGGTGGAACAACTACCGAAATAAAATTGTATAAATCAAAGCGAAAGGCTTTGAAGTTATTTTTACTTTCTGCACCATTATTTGCAGGGGGAATTTGGATGATTGTTCGGGATGATAGCAGCCAAACCGACTTAATAATGGGCTGGATTGGTACTTGTTTGTTCGGTTTGGCTATTCCAGTTGGAATTTATCATTTACTTGACAAAAGACCGCAAGTTGTAATTAACGAAATTGGAATCTTTGATAGAACAACACATGAAGAGTTTATAAATTGGGATATTATAAAGGATGCTTACCCAATAAATATCTATGGTCAACAATTTGTTTGTCTATTAGTGGCAGAAAATTTTAAACCTTCTAAAAAGAAAGGATTACTTCAAAGAGGTTTCGCAAAACTGAATAAGGGAATTGGGGCTCAAGAATTGAATATAAATCTGGGTCAATTGGACGCGAATTCTTTTAAAATGACAGACTTTATTTTAGCTATGATTCACGCTGATAAAAGTAAAAGGTTAGAATTAATATCAGCTGTTTTAAGGTAACTTCTAATAAAACACCTTACAAAAATCCAAAACCAATTACTCAACACCTACGGTTTATAGTTTCTTATCTTTAACTTCGCAATTCAGAAATTAAAATTCCTGTTTTATATGCAAATTCCACATCTCGCAGTAATCATCATCATCGCTGCCAACGTAATCATTTCGATGAAAGGGTTTAATGATTTTTCTTTTTTTGAGAGATATAAATTCAATGTCGGTGGCATACGACGTGGGGAACAGATCAGGATGTTTAGTTCAGCCTTTTTGCACGCCGATTTTTCGCACTTGTTGTTCAATATGCTTACCCTTTATTTCTTTGCTGATGTTGTTATCAATGAAGTAGGGGTAACTTATTTCGTGATTATTTATGTGGTGAGTTTATTGGCGGGAAACTTGTTGGCCTATTATTTCCACAAAGATGAACCGCAGTATAGCGCCATTGGAGCAAGTGGTGCGGTAATGGGAATACTGTATTCGGCAATATTGTTTTTCCCCGATATGGGATTGTATCTTTTCTTTATTCCCATCCCAATTCCCGCTTGGCTTTTTGGAATGGCATATTTGTTGTATTCCATATACGGTATGAAAAACAGAGTGGGGAATATTGGGCACGATGCCCACATTGGCGGAGCCGTTGGAGGATACGCATTAACACTTCTGTTTGCTCCTTATCTATTTGAAACCAGCTTGTGGATTGTTGCTTTGCTAGCGGTTCCGTTGGTTATTTTGTTTATTATGCATAAGATGGGGAAGTTATGAATTCTGAAGTCTGAATTCGGAATTTTGAATACTGAAATTATGAGTACTTTTTTATAAACGACAAACAACAAAAAAAATACTAGCTATGAAAACCCTACAAACTTTATTAATTTTAGCAATAACGACTACTACTATGATGGCACAGAATCAACCACTTCCAACAATTGATGTTACCGGTGAGGGGATTGTGAATGTGGTGCCTGATGAAGTTACAATCAACATTCGTGTTGAGAACACCGGAGAAAACACCAAAACTTTGAAGAAACAGAACGATGCCATTATAAGTGAAGTTTTGAAGTTTTTAAAACAAGCAAAAATTGCTGACAAGGATGTGAGAACGGAATATATGAACCTTACCAAAAATTACGATTACAATAGTAAGACCTACACTTTTGCGGCTAACCAGTCACTTTCCATTAAGTTGCGTGATTTGAGCAAATATGAACAAGTGGTTGATGGGTTATTAGACACTGGAATTAACCGTATTGATGGGGTTGTTTTCTCCTCTTCCAATAGAGATGCTTTAGAAAGTCAAGCAAGAAAAAAGGCAATTGAGAATGCGAAGATGAAAGCAGTAGAATATGCTTCTGTACTCAATCAATCGGTTGGGAAAGCAGTTTCGATAAGCGAATTCAGAAACAATTCGGGTCCTCAGCCAATGTATAAATCAATGGCAATGGAATCTTCTTCTGATGGTGGACAAACCATAGCTCCTGGAGAAATGGAAATAAGAACCACCGTGAATGTGAGTTTTGTGCTGAATTAAGAATTTAGGCTCAATTACAGCCAAAGAAAAACTGGATAAAAAAGAATTTATAATTCTTCCTTATCCAGTTTTCTTATTTTTCACTGATTTACTGGCTACTTATCGCCAAGCAAAGTAGCAATCTTCGCCTCAAGTGCAGCACCTCGTAAATCTTTGTCTATAATTACGCCATTCTCATCTAAAAGAAACGTGGCAGGAATGGAACGCACACTGTATTGTTTTGCAATTGGGTCGCTCCAGAACTCAAGGTTAGAAACGTGGAACCAATCCATTTTGTCATCTTTAATGGCTTGTAACCATTTGTCTTTTTGATCTGCTTTGTCCAAAGAAACACTAATGATATTCAATCCTTTATCGTGGTATTGGTTATACACTTTTACCACATTAGGGTTTTCTACGCGGCACGGTTTGCACCATGAAGCCCAAAAGTCAATAATGGTATATTTTCCTAAAGCATCTGAAAGCGCTATGGTTTTGCCATCAGGACTCGGAGCACTGAATTCGGGAGCTTTTGTGCCTATTTCAGCTTTTCCCATCAATTCAAGGTTATTCTTTAACTCTTGAGTGATTTCGGAAGCATTTAGCTCTGGGCTGAGGTCTGCAAGATAAGTTTTAGCATCAGAAGGACTCATCTCGCCTCTACCTACCATTTCGGAAAGCAACATAATTGAGAATAATGATTTGTCGTGCTCGGCAAGAAATTTCTTTTTGTATTCGGTTTCTTCAGCCATCAAATTCAGGTTTTGACTTTGAATCTGAGCAATAGCAGCGGTATCATTTTCTTGTTGTGCCTTGCGAAATGATTCGATGCTTGCTTCTTTTTTGTCGTTGAATTCGGCAGTTTTGGTAATATATTCGCTGTATGCCTTGTTTTGTTTTCCTCCCACAATGCGAGAAGCTAGCATACTGTCCTTATAGATAGTAGCCTTCATGTCTTCATTTTCTGGGAAATAAATTACAGAGCCATTTGCTTCATTAGGACGAAGAAAATTCAACTTCAATCCAGTTTCGTTTGGATAGGTAGCTGAAAATTTACCATCTTTTACTACTATGGTATCAATTATTTTAGTTTGTTTGTTTTCAAACGTATAAACAAATATTTGGGAGCCGTCAGCAAAGCCGACTGCATCGCCTTCAAGAGTGTACGAGTTTTTCTCCTTTTGACAGGAAACTAGGGTAAGGGAAAGTGTAAGGAACAATGCTAAAATCTGTCTCATAATATGCTTTATTTAATTTCGGCAAAAGTAGTGGAATATTCGAACATTGATGGGGCAGTTCTATTATTTGCATAATTCTTAACATATTTTGAAGGAAGAACTTGTACATTTAAAGTTTTAAGCTATGGATACACACAAGATAAATAAGCGGGACTTCCCGATGAAAATAAAAATTGGCTTCGGCAAGGTTTTCGATGCCTGTCGGGAACAACTGAAAGTAGATAGCAACAATCAATGGGCATTGGATATCCTCGCCTTGGCCGAAAAACATCCTGCACTCACTTCTGGGGTGGATAGTTTTGAGGAACTTCGAAAATATTCCGCACAAGTTGATGCCTTAATGCAACCTTTATTTCCTTCGGTATTTGGTGATAATGAAATCAAGTTTGCCACAGTACCTTTTCGGGAAGTGGCTTTTAAGACTACCAACCGTTATAAAGAAATTACAGATGTTGCAGGTGAGGATTTTTATCCAAACCTTCTAAATTTGGATCATGACCAATTCTACATAATGGGTTGTAACCTAATTTCAACGCACTTTTACGGTAGAGATTTGGGGTTTCAACGCGAGTTTCACTGTAATATTCCCGATGCCAATGGGTTGGTTCATGACTATCGGGTTCTCTATAATACCGACTTTGTAGAAATAGACAAGACGGCAACTGCACCCCATTTGAATGAAGACGATTTCAATGAACTCCTAGAAAGTTTTGATGATATAGCAGTGTGGAAAGAGAAGTTTCCTCCTCAAAGTTATATATTCAAAGGGTTTGTTATTGCAACCCTTATCGACGTTACTACAGATATTGCCATTTCTGATTTCAAGACGGATTTGCTGCGATTGGAAATAAATAAAGGTTTTAAAAATACTGATTTCACTCGCATTTTTAGATCCATATTTAACCTGAATGAACTCAAAATTGGCTTTGCAGATTACAATGAGGAAACAGAATCATTTGAACGGGTATTGTTCAAGGAAATCAATAGTTTTTTACTCAATGGTCAAAAATCCATAACTAGTAAGGATGCATTGTGCAGCGCTTCCTATTACACTCTTTTTAAACAAAAGGAATTATACATTGTAACCGATACGGAGCGTTATCACAAATTGTATCCAGATAATATACTCTATAAAAAGCTGCTGGATCAAGGAATAAAAAGTGCCATTTTTGCTTCCATATTCTCTGAGGATAGGATACTTGGGGTTTTAGAACTTGTTTCATCCACAGTGAATGAGCTTAACACAATTAATGGAAATAGATTAAATAATATTATGCCTTTTCTTGTCGATTCGGTAGTAAGGGCTAAGAAAAATCTGGAGAACGAACTGGAGCTTATTGTTCAGGAAGAATGTACGTCCATCCACAACAGCGTGCATTGGAAGTTTAGAAATGAAGCAAAACGATATTTTGAATCCATCACCGAGGGAACCCCTACATTCTTTAGGGAGATTGTATTTAATGATGTGCACCCACTATATGGGCAGGTTGATATTAAGGGTTCCTCTGAAGCCCGGAATAATGCCACCAAAAAGGACTTGGCTGAGCAGTTGGAATACGTGAGAGAAGTAATTAAAAAGTTAAACAATTTAGAACCGCTACCTATTTTTGATCAAATGGATTTTAATATAGGGGAATTTATGGAGGAGATTTGTGACAATCTTCAAGTTGATACCGAAAGAAAGATTATAGCATTTCTTTCATCTGAGATTATTCCGTTTTTCAATCATTTGAGTCAAACAAACGAGCAATACCAGAAGTTGGTGGAGGATTATAATGAGCTGATTGATGCCAACACTGGATTGGTTTATAAACACCGAAAGGACTATGACGAATCAGTAATGCAGGTGAATAAGGTTCTTGCGGCTGTTTTGGATAAGAAACAGCAACTTGCCCAGAAGATGTTCCCGCATTACTTTGAGCGCTTTAAAACAGATGGGGTGGAGCACAATCTCTATATTGGTGCTTCCATAACCAAAGAAAAGATGTTTGATAACATTTATCTCAGAAACTTAAAACTTTGGCAACTCCAAGTGATTTGTGAAATGGAAAACACTTATTACCGGTATAAGGATCAATTACCCGTTCCTTTAGAAGTAGCTTCTATGGTCTTGGCTTTTAACGGGTCATTGTCTTTGCGTTTCCGAATGGATGAAAAACGTTTTGATGTTGATGGCACTTATAATGCACGCTATGAGGTTGTGAAAAAAAGGGTGGATAAGGCGCACATTAAAGGAACAGAAGAACGTATAACGCAACCCGGTAAAATAGCCATTATCTATTCGCAAAAGGAAGACGAGGAAGAATATAAAACTTACATCCGATTCCTGCAATCCCAAAAACTATTGGGTTATGACTTGGAAACCTTGGAACTGGAGGACCTTCAAGGTGTAACTGGTTTAAAGGCGCTTCGTGTGAGTGTTCTATATTCAAAAAAGAATAAACAGTCAAAGGAATACTACACCTACCAAGATTTGATGACGGAAATTCACGAATAGGTATTGACCCCTCACCCCAAAAGGGCAGAAGAATAAGTTGAATAAAACTTACAAAACGTCCAGAACAATCTAGCTCCCTTTAGACTAGAGTGGGAGAGATTCACTAATTATCCTAAAAACTACATTTCCATATAAAAGAAAGTGGCAAATGCTATTAGGGAAATGATAGTTCCTGCAACGAATATGGTATAGGTAATTCTTAATATGCGATACTTTCGGTCCAATACCTGTCCTAGAAAATACAAATCCTTAGTAAGAGATTTGTAAACGTAATTACGATCCTTAAGAAGTTCCTCAACAGCCCACTCAAATTCTTCTAATTCCATCTTATGAAAATTTCCAAAGAAGGTCAGGTTCACCTTTTTGTTTTCCACATCCTCCTTGGTAAATTCTCCCCGAGTAATATTTGGACGGGTAGCGATTACCGCCAAGATCATAGTGGTTGCGCTAAAAAGTATGAAAATTGCGGTGGGGATAATTAAATAGTTGTTGTTGTCTAGTTTTGAAATAAGGTTTGAAAGTACCAACGAAATAATAATTGCATTTACTGAAAGCATAATGTTCGCCTTTGTATCTGCAATATCGCTGAGCTTAATGTGATTTCGAAGTGCAACGCGATAAAAAGTCTGAATGCCTCGTTCGGGGCTGTCGTTTTTGTATTTTGCTTTCAGTCTTGCCTTATCGTCTTCACGATGGTGTTTTTCCTTTTCTTTCTTTTGCTTAGCTAAGAGAGTGGACAGATTTTCCTCTTTAACAGGTTGCCAATGCTTTAAGGCATAGTCAGTGTAATATTGATGTTTCTCAACCAACACCCTAATATTCTCTTTTCGCCATTCTTGAGGAGAGAAGTTTTTGAGGTTTTGCATTGATAATTCTTTTCTCAGAAACTCACTGGCTTCCTCGAAATAATCTTTTCCGAAATGAGAAGAATCCGCATCCCGGATTATCTTTTCTAATTCTGTTTCTGGATTGTTGTTTTTGAATTCAGTAGCAAGAATACATTTTTCTACTCCCTTAATGATTTCTTCATCCACATTATGGGATTCCAGAAATTCACGTGCTATTTTACAGCCTTCCTTTTCGTGATTTTCTCGTCCAATTACATAACCTGTATCGTGGAGCAAAGCGGCTAAACGTAGGATTGTAGCATCTTTAACATCAATTTGTGAATGTTCAATAATTTCATTTATACTTTTATAAACACGCTTGGAGTGGGTGTAATTGTGATATACAAAAGTATTTGGAAGCTTGTCTGTAAACAGTTTTAGAATAAAATTATCGGCGGCTTGAACGATGTTCTCCATACAGTTGAATTTAGTACTCCAAAGTAATAAAAAATAAAAACGAGAGACTACATATGAATAGAATTAACATCTTTATAACTTTTCTAGCCACTACGTTGCTGTCGGGTTGTGCAACTTACAATCCCATTTACGAAGATAAAGCCGCGCCATCTTCTCAAAACTCCTCTTCTGAAAAGATAGAAAAGTCGTTTTATTTCATTGGTAATGCGGGAAGTACAGGGAAAGCGTCAAAAGCCATGACGTCCTTAGGTAATCATATTGCTAAAAACAATACTAAAGATAGCTATGTTCTCTTCCTGGGAAATAGTTTCTACCCCAAGGGCATGCACGACAAAAAAGAACAATTAAATAAAGAAGCTACAAACTCTATGCAACTACAATTGGATGCCTTGAAGGATTTTAAAGGCAAAATTGTTGTTCTTCCAGGCAACCTCGAATGGAATGGCGGTGTGGATGGATTGGAGCTGGAAGAGGATTTTTTAAAGTCCAAATTTAATGATGCAGATATTCTTCAACCCAATAACGGATGCCCGATTGAAGGAATAGATATAAGTGACGATATTTATTTGCTCGCCATAGACACCCAATGGTTTTTGGAAGATTGGGACGATTATCCCGAAATGAATAAGAAATGTGAGATAAAAACCCGTGATAAATTCTTTACCGAGATTGAAAGCGAACTCAAGAAAAACGCTGGGAAAACTATCGTTTTTGCAATGTACCATCCCATATTTACTTATGGGGAACACGGTGGAAAATACCCTGCAATTCACAAGGATGTTTTTAGCACTTTCATAAAGTCGGTTAAAACTATGGGAGCCATTTCCAAACAGGATCGCTATAATGAGCGCTATAATGGACTGATGGATAGGATTAGAGTACTTACAAAAGACCAAAATCGCTTAGTCTTTGTATCCGGACTTGATCAATCTTTGCAGTATATTGAAAATGGCTCTGAGAAGCAGATTGTTTCTGGCTCTGGTTCAGGTGCTACTGCTGCCAGTTTGGGGCAATATGGTCAGTTTGCTTATGGAGGTGAAGGTTTTGCCAAGCTTGATATAGGTGAAAATTTTACTACTGAGTTGCGATTTTTTAAAGCTAAAGATGACGGGTCTGCCGAAATACTCTTTCAAAAGGAAATTTTTCCTCCTAGTTCAGAAATTGATTTTAACACTCTTCACAATAATTTCCCCAAAATAGTAAAGGCAAAAATCTATGAGGACAACCTTGTTGAAAAAACTGGATTTTATAAAACTATTTGGGGAGAGCACTACCGAAAAGTTTATGGTACGGAAGTAACTGCAAAAACGGTTCTTTTAGATACTCTTTATGGTGGTTTACACGTAGTTCGTGCAGGGGGTGGACACCAAACCCGATCATTAAGATTGGAAGACAAAAACGGAAGGACTTACAATATGAGAGGAATGAAAAAGAGTGCTGTTCAGTTTCTCCAAAACGTGATTATCAAGGATAAATTAGTCGAAGATGAATTTAAGAACACCATTCCCGAAGATTTGATTCTCGATTTCTATACGGCAGCCCATCCATACGGTGCGTTTGCAATTCCAAAGTTGGCAGATGCCGCTGGAGTTCTTCACACCAATCCCAAATTATTTTATGTACCGAAACAAAAGGCGCTAGGTAAATTTAATGCCGATTATGGAGACGAACTCTATATGATTGTTGAGCGTCCTGACAAAACATTTGAAGGACCACTATTTGACTACCCAGACAATATAGAAAGCACCGATGATGTCTTAGAAAAACTACAAAAGGATGAAAAATATTCTTTAAATGAAGAAGCCTATATTCGGGCACGTGTCTTTGATATGTTAATAGGGGATTGGGATCGCCACAATGATCAATGGCGTTTCACTCAGCACAACAACGACGATGGAACCGTGACCTTTTTGCCAATTCCAAGGGATCGTGACCAAGTGTTTTCTAATTTTGATGGTGGCTTGCTTGATGTAGTTAGAACTCTTTTCAACACTTCTAGACAGTTTCAGGTTTATGGTGAAGAACTTAAACATACCAAGTGGTTTAATGCTGCTGGAATAAAATTGGATCGAGCATTGATACAGAGTCAAGGGAGAGAAGCATGGGTTGAACAAGCCGAATTTCTTAAAAATAATGTTACCGATCAAGTAATCGAAGAAGCATTTAAAGATCTTCCAAAAGAAGTGCAGGATGAAACCGCATCGGAAATTATAAAGAAATTAAAGGGGAGAAGGGACAACATTGTGAAAATAGCTGAGGAATATTATGATTATTTTGCCAAACTTCAAACTGTTACAGGAACCAATAAGGATGATTTTTTTGAAATTACCAGACTTCCGAACGGAGAGACGAATATCAAAACCTATCGCATAAAAAAGGGCGAAAAAGGAGAAATGATGCTGAATCGTACATTTAGTCGTAATGATACCTGTGAAATCTGGATTTATGGACTTGACGATGATGATGTTTTTGAAGTTAAGGGAGATGGAGACAAACCAATTTGCATAAAAATCATTGGAGGTCAGAACAAAGATGTTTATAAAATAGCAAATGGCAAACGCATAAAAGTATATGACCATAAGAGCAGGAAAAATACCGTTGAACAGAAGGGTGGGGCAGCGTTCAGGTTTACGGATAATTACGACTTCAATACCTACGACTATAAAAAGCAAATTCAATCTATAAACCTATTACTTCCCGCAATTGGTTATAATCCAGATGATGGCCTTATGATTGGGGTTTCAGATGTATATACCGTTAATGGGTTTCAGCGAAATCCTTTTTCACAACAACATAGGCTTGCAGTAGGCTATTTTTTTGCCACTCAAAGTTTTGGAGCTAATTACGAAGGTGAGTTTGCCAACATTTTTGGAAAATGGAATTTTCTGCTAGGTGGGTATTTTAAGAATCCTAATTTCTCAGAAAACTTTTTTGGATATGGAAATGAAACAATCAACCCAGATTATGAATTCGATTTTGGTAAGGATTACAATCGCGTGCGCATCGGAGGATATGGGGGTTCTATTGGGATAAAAAAGGATTCTCCTTATGGAAGTGTTTATCAATTTAAAGCCATATTTGAAGGAATAAAAGTGGAAGGAACTCCTGATAGATTTATAACCGATACAAGTGTCGCCCAGCTAGAGCTTGACGAAACTCATTATTACGCGACTGTTGAAGGAACCTATCAATACGAAAGCTACGACAACAAGGTAAACCCAACACGAGGGATGGACTTCAAACTCACAACGGGAGTGACCCAAAATACCAAGGACAGTGATGCAGTTTTTGGATATGTAACCCCCCAAATAATTTTTTATAATTCACTAACTCGAAATCGGAAATTGGTATTAAAAACGGATGTACGGGGACAATTCAATATCGGTAATAACTTCGAGTTTTTTCAAGCCGCCCAATTGGGTAGCAATACAGGTTTACGCGCTTACCGAAAGGAACGTTTTTCGGGCAGAACGGCTGCCGTGGGTAGTGCAGACCTACGATATAGTTTTAATAAATTCCGTACAGCAGTGACTCCAATTCAAATAGGAATATTTGGTGGTTATGATGTAGGAAGGGTTTGGGTTCCCAATGACACTTCTGATGTCTTGCACAGTTCATATGGTGGTGGTTTTTGGATAAACACGGCAGATTTATTGAGTGGAACCGTGAATCTTTTTGCGGGTGATGAAGGACTGCGTTTTACATTTGGATTAAAGGTTTCGATGTAAACGCCGGTTAGGACTTTTATCATTGTATTTGATTCTTCAATTATTTCGACTTGCTTTGAAAAAAGAAGAAGTCAAAAACTTGTATTTTAATTTTTTCTTTCCTAATTTAGTATTACCTTTTAAACAGTCCCATGTTTTGAAAAGGTTTTAATTAGACACTCAGGACACCAATGAAATTTTTCTTTGGTGTTTTGTTTTAATGGTCCAATACCACCAATTTATCAATTAGAGGTTTTATAACGTAGAGTTCAAGTTAAACTTATTTATTGCATTTAATATGTAGGATTGAGAAAAATGCAATGAATGGCAACAGATTGCCCAAGTTGAACGTTATCTGTCCGAAACTCCAGACCAAGGTCTTCAAATACCAAATAATTCCTTTAGTTTCGTAGTAGAGCACAACCTTTATGATATTCAGAAAGTTTTATCCCCTCTTTTTAATTCTTTTCCTAGTTTCTTCCTGCGCTACCTTTGCACCACAGTTCAAGGAAAACTGGGAAAATCCAACTTTTCCTAAGCAAAAAGAAATTGAGAAAACTTTTTATTTAGTGGGTGATGCAGGTCTCTCGCCAATGGGTGGAATGAGCAAATCCCTTGCTACATTTCAAAACTATCTAAAGAACGAAAAGGTTTCGGGTAACTATACTATTTTTCTTGGGGACAATATTTATCCTGCTGGCATGGATCCCGAGGGACATCCGCGCAGAAAACAATCGGAGAATATGATAGATGCCCAATTCAAAGCCGTTACAGACTATGATGGACACACTATTTTTATCCCTGGCAATCACGAATGGTACAATAATGGAGTCTTGGGCGTTGCTCGTGAAGAAGATTACGTAGAATCCATCTTTAAAAATCAAGACGCCTTTAAACCTAGCAAAGGTTGCGGTTTGGAAAGTATTACCATTTCTGAAAACATTCAATTGATAATTATTGACACCCAATGGATGCTAGAAGATTGGAATAAGAACCCAACAATAAATAAAGATTGTGATATAAAAACCCGAGAAAAGTTTCTTCTAAAGTTAAAGTTGGAACTTGAAAAAAATCAGAACAAGACTATAGTTTTCGCAATGCATCATCCCATGTTTAGCAATGGAAACCACGGCGGCTATTTCGCTTTAGAAAAGCACTTATATCCTTTTCAAAAAAAGATTCCCTTGCCTATTTTATCTTCTCTAGTGGTTCAGATAAGATCGCAAGGTGGCGTTTCCGTACAAGACAGATACAATGAACTCTACAATAATTTTATGGTGCGCTTGCAGGAAATGGCAAAAAACAATAAGCGTTTGGTGTTTGCCTCTGGCCACGATCACAATCTTCAATACATAGAAAAGGATGGATTCCGCCAGATAGTTTCTGGAGCGGGTTCCAAAGAATCGTATGCTGCAACAGGCGAAGATGGATATTTCAGTACAGGTGAGCAAGGTTTTGCTGTATTGGATGTTTTTAAGGATGGCTCTTCATGGGTTCGTTATTTTGTAGCAGGAGAGAATCTTAAACCTGAGCTTATTTTTCAAAAGGAAGTAATCCCAGTCCCAAAAAATGTGGATGTTTCAGTATATCCTTTAGTGCATCCATCGGAAAAAACCATTCCAATATATAGACAAGACAGCATTCGAGAAGCACTGTTTTTCAAAACCGTTTGGGGCGGAAAATATAAAGACGCATATTCTCAATCAGTAACTGCCCCCGTTGCATCACTAGATACACTCTTTGGTGGTTTGACAGTTGTAAGAGAAGTAAATGGCGATGATTATAACGCCTTATTGCTCACAGATGTCAAGGGTAACAAGTACCGGATGCGCGCCATGGCGAAAAATGCACTGCGCATTTCAAAGAAGATTGCTTTTGAAGACAACAATTCTCCAGACAAAGCAGGCGAAACTGACGTTCCTACGATGAAGGGGCAAAACATAAATTTTTACACCGCCGCCCATCCTTATGCCCAAATGGCAATACCAGATATGGCCAAGGCTATAGGTGTTTTTTACACGACGCCAGAATTGTTTTATGTTCCCAAACAAAAAAATCTGGGAAATTTCAATGAAAACTTCGGAGATGATTTATACTTGATTTCTGTGGCACCGTCTGAGAAAAGTGAAGGAGAAGAGTTATTTGAATATCCCGATGATGTAGAAACAACCGACGACATCTTAATAAAGATGCGAAAAACCGGAAACGTGTTTGTCGATGAGGAAAACTATATAAAATCACGCCTTTTTGATATGCTAATCGGTGATTGGGACCGTGAACCTGACCATTGGCAGTGGGCAAAATACTACAATCAGTATAAAAAAGATGTCTTTGTTCCCATTCCCACAAATAGAGATGATGCTTTTTCGAGCTTTGAGGGCAACATCCTCGATATTACCCAATCGTTGTTCAGTGGCACTAAACGCGCTCATGTGTATGGCGAGAACCTTATTGATTTGCAATGGTTCAACAAGGAGGGAATTATTTTGGACAGGGCACTCATTCCTAATTCTGGTCGCGCGCAATGGAAGTATTTAGCAAATAAAATACAGGAGAGTTTAACAGACGAAGTAATAGACGAAGCATTCGAAAGTGTACCGTCCGAGGTTCAGGATGAGGCTTTGGACGACATCAAACAGAAATTAAAAGCAAGGAGGAAAAATCTTGAGGATATCGCGGACAGATACTATTCCTACCTAGCAAATCAACAAACCATTGTTGGAACGGATTATAACGATTCATTCGAAATTACCCGACTTCCTGACGGCAGAACCAATGTGCGAACTTTTACAACCATAAACGATAGGAAATCTGACACTTTAATAGATCGAACTTTTTCAGCTATTGATACTAAAGAACTCTGGATTTACGGACTTGGCGGAAGCGATACATTCGTTGTTAAGGGCAAGGGAGAGAATCCCATTTTTGTGCGATTAATCGGAGGTCAGGGTAACGATGTATATCAATTAGAAGAAGGCCGAAAGATAAAAGTATATGATTACGAAAAGAAGACCGACACCATTGTTGAAAATAATGGCGGAAACCTTCGCTTCACTAATGTCTATAACTTAAACACCTACGATTATCGCAAACAACTAAATAGAAATCAAGGTGTGGTTTCGGCTATAGGCTATAACCCTGATGATGGTTTCCGAGCGGCACTTCAGTATGTTTATAGGGTTGATAATTTTCAGCGAAATCCATTTTCTCAACGACATGCGGTTAATGTTGCCTATTTCACAGATATTAAAAGTTATGATATTTCCTATGAAGGGGAATTTGCAAATATTCAAAACGATCTGAATCTCAGTTTTGGGGCCCGACTTACAAGTCCAAATTATAAGGTTAACTTTTTTGGTTTTGGGAATGAAACCGCAAATAATCAAGACTCGAAAGGGTATGATTACATTAGGGTAGAGGTGCAAAATATTTCTGGGAATGTGGCACTGCTTCGCAATAGTAATTTTGGTAGTTTCTTTAAATTACAAGCGAAATTTGATGCATATGAAGTAAACAATTTCCCTCTCGATTTTATTGCTGAAGTTGATGTTATGGAAAAGGGAGAAACCACCTATTTTGGAACTGTTGAAGGAATATACAGTTATAGAAGTTATGATGATGTTCACAACCCTACCATTGGAATGCTATTCGATTTGAACGTTGGAGGCACGGATAGTTTTAGAAATACTGAAGATATATTTGGTTTTATAAAATCACGGGTGGGGTTTTACAATTCTCTTATTAGGAACAGGAAGCTCGTGCTGAAGACAAATGTTCGCTATCAAGTTAATATAGGAGAGCGATATCAATTCTATCAAGCGGCCAATTTAGGAGGGGACAACGGACTAAGAGGTTATAGAGAGCAACGGTTTACAGGAAAATCATTCTTGGTGGGAAATGCCGATTTACGATTTAGCCTACCTTCATTCAACATAGGACTTTATCCCTTGCAAACAGGAATTTATGGCGGAGCTGATTTAGGTAGGGTATGGCTAAAAAATGAAAATAGCAACAAGTGGCACAGTTCCTACGGAGGTGGTTTGTGGATCAATGGCTCGGGAGGGCTAAATGCCAATTTCAATATATTTAATTCAATTGAGGGAACTCGCGTTGTTTTTGGTTTGGGATTTGATTTTTAAATAACCACCTATCCCGAGGATATAATATATCAACATAAAAAAACTGAAGGAGGATGAAAAAATTTTTCATCCTCCTTCAGTTTTTTACTTTTTATTTTACTGATTACTTACGCTTCTGGGTGATTATCAGTTGCTTTCATCGACCAGGCATCAAGCATCCAGCTCACCTTTTCAATATGGCCAATATAGCCGCCAATCAAATCAATTGTGCCTTCGTCTTCAGCCTTATCAGCAGTTTCAACCACTTTGCGCATTTGATTTAGCAGTTTTCCGTGATCATCCAAAAGTTTTTTTACCATATCTAGGTCTTTGGTATTCTCAGAAGCTTCTTTAATGCTACTCGTCTTTAAATAGTCTGAAAAATTACTTGTCGGTTGAAATCGCAAGGTTAAAATACGTTCTGCAATCTCGTCGATTTTTATTTTAGCATCATCATACATTTCCTCAAATTTATTGTGCAGGTCAAAGAAGTGGCTGCCGACAATATTCCAATGAAAATTGCGAAGTTTTTGATAGTATAAATGATAATCTGCAAGCAAAACGTTAAGTTCTTTTGCGGTAGCAGTAATTTTCTTTTTGTCTAAGTTTAAATAGCTCATATTTTCGTTTTTTTGAATTCCCCCAAATATAGTTAAAGCTTATATGAGAGGCAATTTAAAAGGAGGGTTTAGCCTTTTTTTAACTTAAAAGAAGAATGATTTTTGCGACAAATAATTCTTGACAAACATTTAAATGTTGCTTAACACCTAAACAATTAAGAACAAGAATAATTAAAGAAGGAACTTAGTATTATCTTATTATAAATTCGATGGTGAAAAATGAATGATTCAATGCTCAATTTGCCAGTGACCTTTGGATACATTCTTTACTATCAAAAAGTACTTGTGATTCAGGAGACTGTATCAAGCACAAATCAAAAGACCTTTGTTAATTCTTAATCATTGTTGTCCGATAAAAATCTAAAGTAGCAAAAATAGCATTGTCGTTGCCTTATTTTACTGGATTGTGTTCCGATTTTCAAAACAGAACCCCCTAAGGATCGAAAAAGCTCAATTGGCCAATG
>JBLWTS010000076.1:0-16875 GCA_048270045.1 Aequorivita sp. | reverse complement strand
TGCCCGACCCGATTTCCGCAATCAATTTCCGAATGGAACAAATGGGCCTAAAACAGAAGGATTTGGTCAAAATGATTGGTTTCAAAAGTCGAGTGAGCGAAATAATGAACAAAAAACGCAAACTGACTTTGGAAATGATAAGAAAACTGAACGCTGATTTAAACATCCCGACAGAAATATTGATACAAGATTATTGAGCAATTAACCCGAAGCACTAAGGGCAACAATGTATTATCGCAATAGCGAACGAGTTAATACAAAAATCGGGAACCAGATTTGAATTTATTAAAAAATATTGGACTAAAAATTACAATGTAGAAAAAACTGCTTACAATAAGGTATAAAAAAATAGGGCAGGTAAGTGCTAAACTCTATGTTTTGGCACATTTGCCAGGTCGCCAAACCTTCCTGATTGGCCTTTGAGGCCAAAATTAAAAACAAAAACACAAGATGTAGCTAGTGCAAAATCAATTGGTAAGTATAGTTTCTCCAGCACTATTCACCACCAACCGGTTGTTATTCAAGCTCGATATTCTTCCGCTCGGAAATAAAACTACCATCGTTTGCAGTGCCTTCAATAAAAATTGAAAAACCCTCTACTTTGGGACGTTGCATGGTAAATTGTAAATTTCCATTTTCTTCTATTTTCAGCTTTGGAAACCAATCGATCACCCCATAATCTCTAAAGAAGGAACCGTCGTATGACGAATATTCGGGAACATAAAACTTTTTTGGACGGCTGAAGGTTAAAGGAACTTCAATTTCCTGAGAAACATTTCTCTCCATTTTACTTTGGGCCTTCAGCGGATCGGTATAAATCTTTATTACCCCTGCAGCTCCCAATCCTCCTTCACTTGTTCCTGACTTATCAAAAGTTATATAATCTATATCATCTAGGGTATATTTATACAAAAAATCGGTATTTTTTAGCGGAACGTTATTTAAATAGACTGTTACAGACTTCTGTTTAACAAAGGTGTTCGAGGACCCAGAAAGCGTTCCGGGTGAGGAAATCGTTGCACCCTGTCCAAATGAAACTGGCCGCGGATTGTAAATGACAAGTTCACCCATTGATTCGAAAACTTTAAATCCTTGGGTTCTGATATAGTTGGCCAGATAAATATACGATTTTCGTATTTGATCATCGATGATTTTCACTTTTCCAAAAGCAGTTCGGGTCAATTGATCTTCTCTGGACAGCTTTTTGTTTCCGTGGAGCACCACTTCTTCAAGATGTTCCATATTTTCCCAACTTGGTTTCAGAATATTTTGAGCAGAATAAATGTCAATTGCTCTTTTTTTGATTAAGGGAGGAATGTCACCCGCTGTATTTATATCCGGAACGCGGGAAGGAGAAAATTGCAAGTAAAGATTAGGTCTTTCAATATGATTATTTTTCTTCACACTGCTAAATCTTAAAACTTCCGAATTCATCGGATAAAGTCCCACCGCCCCAAAATCTTTATCGCCCTCATCTAGATCAAATAGCTCCATTTCATTATTGATGGTTGCGTACAACATATATTCGGAACGAGACTTTTTATTGACATTCGCTCTGAAACTTATTCCATTTTCATATTCGTAGTCTGTTTTTGGCGGATGGTTAAAAATGGTGTTCCAATCATAGCTGCTCCAGCCTTGCGTTAATAGCACATTGTCCAATTCAAATTTCTTTTTCCGGGTAATGTCAGTAAAATAATACGACGCATCTTCCACATAACTTTGAATATAGGGCTGGAAATAGGTTTCTGAAATTATATTATTATTGGGATTATAGGACTTTGTTCCCTCTGTAAGTACTGACACACTAAAATTATTAAATACTCTTTTATCAATATTGCTAACAGGGATTGTGATGGTGAGGGAATCTTTTGTGGCTGATGTCTTGGGAATTCCAATTGATAAAAATTCTATTCCATCGTATTTGAAGAAAAGTCGTTCCAAAATAGGATTGTTGTTTTCATCAAAAAGTGTAAAAATATTTATGCCTGGAGTTAGGTCTTCATAATTTATTAGCTTGACCACTTCCTGAGATTTTCCGAAGTCAAAAACAATGGTTTTCAACACTTCTCCATTGTGGATTGCTAAAGTGTAGTCCTGTTTTTTTATCTTTTTTAATGTGGATTTATTGATTCTAAAGGAGAGTGCAACCTTATTATCAACATCGTTCATCGTGAGTGCTATTCCTTCCTTCTGAATATTTTTAATAGGAAATTTTTGAGTGGAACCATCCATATCCAAAATCACATTATAAGATTGGTTGTCCTTTGGTGTAAAGGTGAATTTTCCAATTCCGAAACCATTCGTTTTAAAATCGGTTAATGGATCGTTCTTCGAATCGACAACTTTTCCAGAAATAAAAGGGATTCCCAAACCTTTGTTATCCTTTACGATTACTCCTACTGAATTTGTTACTTCGGTTACAAAATGTCCGCCTTCAGGTAGAAATTGCGCATCGATTTTTGAGTTTGTTTTTTCAGTTTGTAGAATGTTTTCAGCTTTTGGGTCCAGAATTTGAAAGCTTTGTACGTAATAGTTTTGTTCATCAAAATTCCGCATCCAATTGGTATATACTCTAAAAATATATTTTCCTGAAGTAAATAAACTGTCAATTTGGAATGATCCACTCGCCACTCCGTTATTGGCTAAAATCATTTCACTTTTAATTAGATCATTTTTCTCATCCGAAATTGTGCAGTAAACATTAGTTGCAGTAGTTGAAAGTTTGTGGTTGGCCTTATCAAAAATATAGGCAGTGTAACCCAATATTTCTCCTTTTAAATAAGTGGATTTATTAAGGTGTGCAAAGCCTATTTCTCGCGGTAGTTCTGTATATAATCTATAGGAAGAAACCAAATCGGGCTGTTTGACCTGACCGAAAGCCGAAAAACTGGAAATCAGAATTAAAATTATGCCAAATGGAGTTATGGAAGAAAGTGTAGTTTTTGAATTCATGATTTCGGGATTTTTTAAATTTTACATTGGGATTTATAAAATACGAAATTCAAAGCTCAAATTTTATTCCACAATCTTAGGATTTGTTTTTCGAGATGTACTTCCAACCAAACGGCTATCTTTGCCGAAATTTATTAATTATGGAAAAGGAATTACAACAGCGAAGCGATAATAAATGTGAACTTTGCGGAAACGAGGATAATCTTGGAGTTTTTGAAGTGTCACACTCTCCTTCAAATGGAGTCGAGTCAGCAATTTATATATGTAATGTTTGCAAAGAACAAATTGAAGATTCCGATAAAACTGAACCCAATCACTGGAGATGTTTAAACGATAGTATGTGGAGCCCCGTGCCTGCTGTTCAGGTTATGGCTTGGCGAATGCTAAATAGATTAAAATCTGAAGGCTGGCCTCAGGATTTGTTAGATATGATGTATTTGGAAGACGATGTAAAGGAATGGGCAAACGCAGGATCTATAGAAAGAAATGAGAATGCCATAATTCATCGGGATAGCAATGGAGTTATTTTGGAAGCAGGAGATTCGGTAGTCCTTATAAAAGATTTAAAAGTGAAAGGAAGTAGTATGGTTGCCAAACAAGGAACTGCTGTGCGCCGAATTTCTCTAGATCGCGAAAATGAAAAATATATTGAAGGTAAGGTTGACGGTCAGCAGATTGTGATTATTACTGATTTTGTGAAAAAGATATAAAGAGAAGACCTAACACGTTTTAAAAACCTGTTAGGTCTGATATCTTTCCTTTTCACTAATTTCAGTACGTTTCTACACCTTCATAGGTGTTGCTACAGCCCTCCTTGTAGGTATTAAACATTTAGATTGAATTGTTTCATCGTAACTACAATAGTCACACCTCGAAGACCAAAAGTTTTTTAATTTTATTGTTGAAAATAAGAACATGAAAAGACCTACAAGGTTTTTGAAACCTTGCAGGTCAATTCAGTTTAATTCTATTTACTCATTTCAGTAAAGAAATGATAGAACTGGGGAATGGTTTCAATCCCTTTTAAATAGTTCCAAACTCCAAAATGTTCGTTTGGAGAGTGAATGGCATCACTGTCTAGTCCAAAGCCCATCAAAATGGTTTTGCTTTTCAATTCTTTTTCAAATAGTGCTACAATGGGAATGCTTCCGCCACTTCGTTGTGGAATAGGGGTTTTATCGAATGTTTCTTCATACGCCCTTTCTGCGGCTTTATAACCTAAACTGTCTATCGGCGTAACATAAGCCTGACCTCCGTGATGTGGTGTAACCTTTACGCGAACTCCATCGGGAGCAATACTTTCAAAATGTTTTTTGAAGAGTTCTGTAATTTTTTCCCAATCTTGATTTGGAACCAATCGCATGCTTATTTTTGCAAATGCCTGACCTGCAATCACTGTTTTAGCACCTTCTCCGATATATCCGCCCCAAATTCCGTTCACGTCCAAAGTAGGTCGAATAGAATTTCGCTCGTTTGTCGTATATCCTTTTTCGCCATAAACTGAATCTATATCCAAGGCTTTTTCATATTCTTTAAGATTAAAAGGTGCCTCCGCCATTTTTTTTCGTTCTTCCTTGGACAGTTCTTCCACATCATCATAAAAACCCGGTATAGTAATATGATTGTTCTCGTCGTGAAGCGAAGCAATCATTTTAGCGAGTATATTTATGGGATTCGCAACGGCTCCTCCGTACAATCCGCTGTGCAAATCGCGGTTTGGTCCAGTTACTTCTACTTCCACATAACTCAAGCCGCGAAGCCCCGTTGTGATAGAAGGAGTTTCTTTAGAAATCATGCCAGTGTCACTAATTAAAATGACGTCATTTGCCAATTTCTCTCGATTTCGTTCCACAAACCATCCCAAGCTTACGCTACCAATTTCTTCTTCCCCTTCAATCATAAACTTCACGTTGCAAGGTAGTTGATTGGTTTCTGTCATGTATTCCAAGGCTTTTACGTGCATATACATTTGGCCTTTATCGTCGCAACTTCCCCTTGCGAAAATAGCTCCTTCTGGATGTAGTTTTGTTTTTTTGATAACCGGTTCAAACGGTGGATTGACCCATTGATTTAAAGGATCTGGCGGTTGCACGTCATAATGGCCATAAACCAAAATGGTCGGTAACTTTTTGTCGATTATCTTTTCGCCATATACAATTGGATTCCCTGGCGTTTCGCAGATTTCGACTAAATCGCAACCTGCCTTTTTTAATTGATTTTTAACCGCCTCAGCAGTTTTAACAATGTCATTTTTGTACTTAGAATCTGCACTGATGGAAGGAATTTTTAATAATTCAATCAATTCATCCAAAAATCGTTTTTTATTTTTTTCAATGTAGGGTTTTGCGCTTTTCATATTTTATTTTTGAAGAAACGCTAAGATACAAAATGTGCCGCAAACAATAGAGCTAACACAACATTTGCCGTACTGCTTTAACGCACTTTTGGCAATCGAATTTATTTCTGTAAAATATTTGTTCGTAAATTGTATTTCTTGTTTATATTTGCACTCCTTTTACAATATGTCCTAAGTGTTGTAAGGAGTTTATGCAGGCGTGGTGGAATTGGTAGACACGCTAGACTTAGGATCTAGTGCCGCGAGGTGTGAGAGTTCGAGTCTCTCCGCCTGTACTCAAAAAGACTCTTCTTTATTGAAGGGTCTTTTTTTTATGAATTATTTTTCCCCTCCTCAATCAGCTCTTCAACCTCTTCCTTATCCTCTCCATTCATTTTTGGATTTTTAGGAGTGGATACATGCTTTTTGTGATGAATTTCATAATACATGGCAAAGTGGTCGCTGCCGAAGTTTTTAGAACGCTCCATCCTTCCAACATAAAGATCGCGTGTATGAAATAAGTGATCTAGAGGGAATCGAAGGAAGAAGTAATTGGCATGGTAAGTAGTAAAGAATCCTCTTCCTACCCTTGGATCAATCATTCCCGTCATTTTTTTGAAGAGACGAGTGGTTCGGCTCCAGACCACATCGTTCATATCTCCACACACAACCGTTGGTTTATCCAGTTTTCGAATATGCTTTCCCGTTAACATTAGTTCGGCATCGCGCTCTTTTGAAGTTTCATTTTCGGTAGGACTCGGTGGTGCTGGATGGAGACAGCAGAAATAAATGGGTTCCTTTCCCTCAATGGGAAAATCAAAAAAGATGGAAGGTTTGTCATCCTCAATCTTATATTTCACTTTCACGTTTTCCAATTCCTTCTTAGAATAAAGATGCATCCCGTAAAAGTTTTCCAAAGGCACTTTTACCGAAAAAGGATAATCGGTTTCAATTTCTGAAAGACAGTTTTCCCAATCTTTATTTGTTTCCATGGCCAAAACTAAATCTGGGTCAAAACGCTTTATTTCATTTATAAAATCAGGATAACAGGAATTCGTTTGCAATACATTTCCCGCTAAAATAGAGAGATGCCCATCGCTGGTATCTTTGGATTTTTTTCGCGGGAAAAATGAGCTGTACGGGAATATTTTGTAGGATTGGTAGAACATGGTGACTATAAGTGCAACCAATAAAATCCAAGTAATAAGAGTGAAATTTTCTTCAAAATAGAATAAAAGAGCCAACAACAAGAACTGGATAACCAACGATTGTATTCTGACGAAATCCGCGGTTCTAAAAAACCAATGCGGATTTCCAGTAGCCGGAAAATACGGGCTAATTATGAAAAAGATAATTACAAGATGTAAAAGCATTTTTCAAATTTAGACTTTTTCACATTGCGAAAGGAACGAAATATCTTTTTTGAACCTCGCTTTATGATTATTTTTACAGCTTATCAAAATCTAACTACAAAATGAAAAAAATTACATTACCTTTTTTATTAGTTCTCTTTATGTTCGCAAGTGCGAATGCGCAGGATTTTACGACTCCAAACACAGGTGTTACGTGGACTCTTGACGACATTGCAGCCGCGAGCCCAACCACAGTGACTGTTTCAGGAACAGATTACTCCTTATTAGGGAATTTGACCATATCTGAAAATGATACATTTATTGTTGATTCTGATCTTGTTCTGGCTATCGCTGCAGGTTTACGGATTACCGTCTTTGGAACTTTCACGGTAGAATCTGATGCCGTAACCTTTACTGCTATAGATGAAGCTGCGCCTTATGATGGCTTCCGTTTTGAGGAAAATTCAGTTATTGATATTGAAAATGCCACAATTCAGTTCGGTGGTGGGCTTCGTGTTTTGACTGAAAGCTTCGCTATTGATAATTGTACAATTACAAACAATGTTTCTGGTACAACCACAAGTGCTGTAATTCAGCTATCGCGTGGAATGCCACAAATTACAAACAACACAATTTCTTTCAATGAAAATCCAGCCATTGGTTCTGCGGCTAATTCACAAGTTTCAGGATATATTTTTAACAATATAATTGAAGGGAATAACCAAGCCAATAGTAACCGACCTCAAATAAATATGGGAACAACTTTGGCCGATGAAGATTTGGAAATTGTTCAAAACACAATAATAGGGGATCGCTCCCTTGATATGGTTGGTGGTATCGCCATTGCAAATTTTGTGGGAGGTTCGGTTAATGTGATTATTGAGGATAATATCATTAAGGACAACCGATACGGAATTACTATTATCGGACCCAGTGATAATGCATACATTTTAAGTAACGTAATTGAGGACAACGATTCACAAGGAGATCCAATGCTCGGCGGGAGCGGAATTTCTTTGAGTACGTCAACAATGGGAAATCCTGTGGTAGTCACTGAAAATGAATTTAGGAGAAATCTTTGGGGCATTACAGTAATTGGTGAAGCTACTATAAATCTAGGCGATGATGATGAAAATTCTGGTGAGAATATATTTTCAGAAAATGGAAATGGTGGTGATATCTATGCAATTTATAACAATACAGCACATACTATTTTGGCGAAACACAACTGTTGGATAGAAGGTCAAGAAAGCACGCCGGAAGAAGTTGAAGGAGTGATTTTTCACAGTGTTGACGATGCAACTTTAGGCGAAGTGATTTTCGATCCATTTCTATGTGGTATTACAGTTGGCGTTGAGGAGAATAGTTTATCCAATTTTGGTTTTTATCCCAATCCCGTTAAGAATGAAATAAATTTTAACAATAATTCTTCTATTGAAAAAGTTGAAATTTACGGAGTTCAAGGTAATTTGATTTCCTCCAAAGAAATTTCTGATGGACAACAAACCCTTTCTGTTAATCTTCCTTCAGGATTGTATTTTGTGAATTTCTCTAAACAAAATGGAAATATAACTAAGAAGATGATTGTGGAATAATTCTTTAAAATTCAACATTACTTCAAACCTTACAGCTCTCAAAGAGCTGTGAGGTTTTTTGATGATGGTTTTCAGATGTAGACTGACATCAGTCCCGTGATTTTTATAAAGAGAACCCCTACAAATCCCTCTTAAAACCGTAATTTCGTACTTTTAAAAAATAAAGAAAAAGATAAATGATTCAGAATAAAGCTACGTTGGAATTGAGCCAAGAGGATATGAAAAGCTACGGCTATGAAGTTGTTGATGCCATTGTGGATCATTTTGTCACTCAGAACGATAAGTTGCCCGTGGTTTCTGGTTCACGATCGGAAATGGAAAAGCTTTTTCTTGAGGAAGCTCCCGAAAATCCAGCCGATGCTAAAGAAGTATTGAATTTTGTGTTGGAAAAAGTTATGACCAAGAGCAATATTGTCTCGCATCCAAAATCCTATTCCTTCGTTCCAGGCCCTAGCAACTATATTAGCGCAATGGCGGATAGTCTTACCGCTGGCTTCAATATTTTTTCCGGCGGATGGCAAGCCTCTCCCGCAGCGGCTGAAATGGAAATTGTTTCGATGAATTGGCTCTTAAAAATGTTCGGTTTTCCACAGAAAAAAGGAGGTGGAATTTTCACAAGCGGCGGTTCTATGGCAAACTTGACCGCACTCGTAACGGCAAGGTCTGTGAAGTGCGCCGATGATTTTAGTAAATCTATTATCTACCTTTCAGATCAAGCACATTCTTCAAATATAAAGGCAATTCGGATTCTAGGCTTTCAAAAAGAACAAATCCGGGTTATTCCGACGGACAGCGAATTCAAATTTTCCTTAAACAAATTGAAAAACGCAATTGCGAAAGACAGGCTTGAAGGCTTGCATCCCTTTTGTTTGATTGCAACCGCTGGGACTACAAATACGGGGACCGTGGATCCTCTTTCAGATATCGCTAAAATCTGTAAAAAAGAAGATATCTGGTTTCATATTGATGGTGCCTATGGAGGTTTCGCCATTCTTTCCGAAGATGGAAAGCCACTTTTAAAGGGAATTGAAAAAGCCGATTCCCTGACCATTGACCCTCATAAATGGTTTTATCAACCTTATGAAATTGGTTGTCTTTTAGTGAAAAGGCACAAATGGCTAAAAGGAACCTTCACTGAACGACCTGAATATCTAAGGGATATTGAAGGGAATACATCCGAAATAAATTTCTACGATCACGGCATTGAACTCACAAGACGTTTTCGGGCTTTGAAATTTTATATGTCTGTGAAAACCTTCGGCTTGACTGAATTTAGGAAAGCTATATCCTACAATATAAAACTTGCCGAGGCTACAGAAAATTATCTTCGTAAAAGTTCTAATTGGGAAGTGATTTCTCCAGCAACGTTGGCCGTAGTAAATTTTAGATACAATCCAATTGGCAACAAACTTTCCGAAAAGGAATTGGATGAATTGAATCAATTCATCTCACATGAAGTTGTAGAATCGAAAGAAGCTCTTTTGGTAACCACCGTTCTCAACAAGCAAATAGTGCTGCGGATGTGCTTGATCAATCCACGTACAACGATGGATGATATTATGGAAACAATAACACTTTGTGAAAAATTCGCAGGTCAAAAACTGCCCGTGTGATAAAAGCTGACGTCATAATCATTGGCGGCGGTGCAGCTGGATTTTTTACCGCAATAAATGCAGCAGAAGCTAATCCCAATTTTAAAATCATTCTTCTTGAACGCGGCAAAGAAGTGCTCACGAAAGTGAAAGTTTCTGGCGGAGGACGATGCAATGTGACCCACGCCGAATTTGTGCCGAAAGAATTATCACGAAACTATCCACGTGGCGAAAAGGAATTGCTTGGTCCATTTCACACTTTTATGACGGGCGACACCATCGAATGGTTTGAGAAACGAGGCGTGGAACTGAAAATTGAAGAGGATGGAAGAATGTTTCCGGTTTCCAATTCATCACAAACCATTATCGACTGTTTTCTTTCGGAAACACGAAGAATGGGAGTTGAGGTCTTGCTCAATCACTCGGTTAGGGAAATTCAAAATGTTGACGAATCGTTTCTTATAACTACCTCTTTAGATAACTTTTCCGCAGAAAAAGTTGTGGTCGCCACGGGAAGCAATCCAAAAATTTGGAAATTGCTTGAAGGATTGGGGCACACTATAGTGCCAGCTGTACCTTCTCTTTTTACGTTTAATATCAAAGATTCTCGAATAATTGATTTACCAGGACTTAGCACCATTGCCTCTGTGAAAGTTTTGGACAAAAGCAATAAAACTGTATTGGAGAACAATGGTCCTCTATTAATAACCCATTGGGGATTGAGCGGTCCGGCCATACTTAAACTATCAGCTTGGGGCGCTCGATATCTAGAACCTTTACATTATCAATTTAAAATTGAAGTCAATTGGTTGGAAACTCTTTCAGAAGAGGATGTTATGGGGGAATTGAAAACGCTAAAATCTAACTTCGGCAAACAGACAATTTTAAAATACTCCCAATTCGATCTTCCAAAACGATTATGGCAGAGCCTTATTAAAGCGACTGGCATAAATGACACATTAACTTGGGCAGAAGCCACACGCGAAAATCTTCAAAATATCACAAACCAATTAACTGCCGGAATTTTTGAGGTAAATGGGAAAAGCACTTTTAAGGAAGAATTTGTAACAGCGGGCGGTGTAGATTTAAAGGAAGTAAACTTCAAAACCTTTGAAAGTCGCATCTCCAAAAATCTTTTTTTCGCGGGCGAAGTTCTTAATATTCATGCAATTACTGGTGGTTTCAACTTTCAGAATGCTTGGACAGGAGGCTTTGTAGTTTCACAAAATTTGTAAGAAATTTATTGTTTATAAGTTACACATTGTATATATTTGATATATAAAATCTATATATAATGGGAAAGACAAAGAAATTGATTGAGCTTGATAATAAAGCAATTGAAGTGCTTGAAAAACAGGCAAAACTTCAAAAGAGATCCTTGAAAAACTACCTTGAATTTTTAATTGAAGATACTGCGCTTAATTTTAGCGAGCCATCTGAAGAGTATAAAGCAATGATGGATGATATGATTGAACGGGATAAAAATGGCACATTAATTACCCATTCATTAAAGGATATTCTGAAACAATATGGGCGGTAAAATTAAGGCTACAGATGAAGCGAGGATTGAACTTCATAAAGCCAAATGCTTTTTTGAATTTAATAATAAGGAAGAGGAGTTTTGGGAAGATTTCAATCGGCAAATAGACATGCTTTTACTAATGCCAGAGGCTTTTCAAGTACGTTATAGAAATGTCAGAATAGTTACCCTAGAACGGTTTGATTATTCTATTCATTATGTGGTGAAACCTTATGGGATATTAATTTATAGATTTCTAAACCAGCGCCAAGACTATTAAAATGCAAACCCACATCGCCCTTCTTCGCGGCATAAACGTTGGTGGCCATAAAAAAATGAAAATGGCAAATCTAAAACTTCTTCTGGAGGAATTGGGATTTGCCGATGTAGCCACTTATATTCAGAGTGGGAATGTGATTTTTTCTACTAAAATTGAAAATGGTTTGGAGAAAATAATTTCTGAAGCGATTCTTTCGCGCTTCGGTTTTGAGGTACCTGTCCTCGTGAAAACAATTTCTGAAATTGAAATAATTCTTACCTCATGTCCTTTTTCCGAAGAACAGAAAGCTGCTTCCTATTTCACTTTGTTAAATAAAGCTCCATCTAATGATTTGGCAAATGAAGTGAGTATGCTAATTTATCCACACGAAGAATTTGTAATTACTCAAAATTGTGTTTACTTCTTTTCAGAAAAAAGCTATAGTGATGCCAAATGCAACAATAACTTTTTTGAGAAAAAGTTAAAAGTTACCGCAACCACGCGCAACTATAGAACCTTAGTGAAGCTTTTGGAATTGGCGAAATAGTTTTTCTTCATTACACTTTTGAAAGTGCCGAACCCTTGTGGGCGGCAATATGGTCAGACTTATCGCTTTTAATCTCGTATTGAGGGTCATCCTCACTGGCGTGATGTGTATAGCCTTTATATTGAAAATCGGAATGATGCACTTTGATTATTTTTCCTGTAACATGACCAGCTTCCGAGTTCCATTTTACATGGTCGCCTACTTTAAAATTCTTCATAATCTTAAGTTTTTTGCTGTTTTTTTAATTTTGATTAAAGTTAATAACTCCATAGATATAATCAAATTATGTTTGGGACTTGAAGTAATTCAAAGGCCTGTTATTAAGATAATTTGTTAACGCATTGTTAAACCAAATTACTTCCAACACTTCTGATTTTTTATTGTGTAATTTTAAGAACATTATTAAAAAAACCGCTACCATGGATCAAGATTTATACAACCTCAGGAAAACACTCAACACTTCTGCAGAAAGTTTAACGTATTACAGCCTTCCAGAACTCAAAAAACAAGGTCACGATATTGAAAAACTTCCTTTTTCAATTCGTATTTTATTAGAGAATGCCCTGAGGAATTATGACGACTTCTCCGTAACTAAAGACCACCTCAATGCCATTTTAAATTGGAAACCAAAAGGCAACGATAAAGATGTTGCTTTCAAACCCGCAAGAGTTTTGATGCAAGACTTTACTGGTGTGCCAGCAGTTGTGGACATCGCCTCTCTCCGAGCGGAAGTTGCAAGAAAGGGAGGCGACGCGACCAAAATAAACCCTTTAATTCCCGTGGATCTTGTAATTGACCACAGTGTGCAAGTAGATTATTTTGCAGCACAATATGCCTATCAGCAAAACATGGAAAAGGAATATGAAAGAAATATTGAACGCTATACTTTTCTGAAATGGGCTCAAAAATCATTTGATAATTTTAGCGTGGTGCCTCCAGGAATGGGAATTTGCCACCAAGTAAACTTAGAATACTTTTCAAAAGGTGTAATATCAAGAGATGGAATGGCTTTCCCGGACACATTAGTTGGAACTGATAGCCACACACCGATGGTTAATGGTATTGGAGTTGTAGCCTGGGGAGTAGGAGGTATTGAAGCCGAAGCCGCTATTCTTGGACAACCCGTCTATTTTATTTCTCCTGAGGTTATTGGTCTAAGACTTACAGGAAAACTTCCGTTAGGTTCTACTGCAACGGATTTGGTTCTTACAATCGCCAATCTTTTAAGAAAATATGGAGTAGTCGGAAAATTTGTGGAGGTCTTCGGGCCTGGCTTAGATCACCTTTCTGTTCCCGATCGAGCCACTATCGGAAATATGTCGCCAGAATTTGGCTGTACGATTACCTATTTCCCAATAGATAACAAGACTTTAGAATATATGCGAAATAGCAACCGAAGTGAAGAACAACTCAAGTTGGTTGAGGATTATTGTAAGGCGAACATGCTATGGCGACAAGATGAAGACAAAATTAACTATACCGATGTTGTTGAATTAGATATTTCAACGGTACAACCCACAGTTGCTGGCCCAAAACGACCACAGGACAAAATATTGCTAAAAGATTTAAAAGAAAAATTCATCCAGTTAGAACACGAATCTTTTGGCAGAAAATACATAGCACATTCTGAAAGAGACGAAGTAATTACTCGTTGGAAATCTGAGGGAGGAAGTCAGCCAGTAGAACAATCTCACGAACCGAGTTCTGATGTTGAAATCGAGGCTAAAATAAAAAACGGATTAAAAACTGTTTGGATTTCCCACGGCAATGAAAAGTTCATGCTTTCTGATGGCGCAGTTGCCATTGCCGCTATTACATCTTGTACCAACACTTCCAATCCATTTGTGATGATCGGAGCCGGATTGGTTGCCAAAAAAGCTCGTGAACACGGAATTGACGTGAAACCTTGGGTTAAAACCTCGTTGGCACCTGGCTCCAAAGTAGTGACCGATTATCTCGAAAAAGCCGACTTGTTAAAGGATCTTGAGGCCCTTCAGTTTCATTTGGTGGGTTATGGATGTACTTCTTGTATTGGAAATTCAGGACCCTTGCCTCCCGAAATATCAAAAGCTGTTGATGAAAATGAACTGGTCGTAACCTCTGTTCTATCAGGTAACCGAAACTTTGAGGCGCGTATCCACTCGCAGGTTAAAATGAATTTTTTAATGTCTCCAATGCTGGTAGTTGCTTTTGCAATTGCAGGAAGAGTAGACATTGACTTAACAACCGAACCACTTAGCTGCGACCGAAATGGCAAGCCTGTTTACTTAAAGGACATTTGGCCTACCGATGATGAAATCCATGCGGTAATGAGTAAAGTGTTGACTCCAAAGGATTTTAAAAAGAATTATGATGAAATTTTCGATGGAAATGAAATTTGGAGAAACCTAGAAGTGCCAAACGACAAACTATATCAATGGGAAGATTCCTCCACTTATATTAAGGAAGCACCATTTTTTCATGACCTTCCCGAAGATCCAAAACCACTTAAAAATATTGTTGGAGCAAGAGCCTTGCTAGCACTTGGCGATAGTATAACGACAGATCATATTTCACCAGCTGGAGCTTTTTCTGAAGACTCTGCCGCTGGCCAATATCTAATATCGAAAGGAGTGGACAAAAAAGATTTCAACAGTTATGGCTCTAGACGTGGAAATGATGAAGTGATGGTGCGGGGTACCTTTGCAAACGTTCGAATCAAAAACCAATTGGCCTCGAGAGAAGGAGGATTTACTACTTATCTTCCAACCGGCGAAGAAATGACCGTTTTTGATGCTGCGCAGAAATATATAAAAGACAAAACACCTTTAATCGTCTTAACTGGAAAAGAATACGGTAGTGGTTCTTCCCGAGATTGGGCGGCAAAAGGAACCATCCTTTTAGGTATAAAGGCTGTATTGGCTGAAAGTTACGAGCGTATTCACCGAAGTAATCTAATTATGATGGGCGTTCTTCCAATGCAATATGTGGAAGGCGAGAGTGCAAAATCACACGGTCTTACAGGAAAGGAAACTTTCAGTATAACAGGAATTGAAAACGATTTAACACCGTCAAAAATGGTAACTGTAATTGCCACAAAAGAAGATGGAAGTCAAGTAGAGTTTAAAGTAATGGCTCGGCTAGATTCTCCAATTGAAGTAGCCTATTATCAAAATGATGGAATTCTACAATATGTGTTACGTCAGTTTTTGAAAAATTAAAATTTGGTTTGAAGTTCGGCAACTAATATTTTGGTTGCCGAATTTCAAACTTATTATTTTATAACTTACTTGATGTTTCTACTAGTTCGACCAAAATTTCTTCGGAAGAATTTTAACGGAATTACCCTTTGGCCCTTTGTTATTGTCAGACATCGCGAGCTATGTCAAGATGCTGTATTTTTAAATCACGAACGAATCCATCTTCGACAACAAGTTGAATTATTGGTGATTTTCTTTTATTTGTGGTACGGACTGGAGTTTTTGTTGCGATGGATTTCTTGCGGAAACAAACATCAAGCGTATAGAAATATCAGTTTTGAACGTGAAGCCTATGCGGGTGAAAATCAGCTTTATTATTTAGAAAAAAGACCATTTTGGCGCTTTTTGAAGTTTATTTGAAAATAATTTGAATTCTAATAATTATTATGTCATTTACTACCTTTGCCACAAATGCGAGCCAATTTGAATGAAATTACCGTACCCACCACCAAGATTGATCTTTCGCTTTTTGGAATAAATGGGTACTCGCTTTTTTTAAGACGAGAAGATTTGCTACATCCTTTCGTCTCGGGAAATAAATTTCGGAAACTTAAATATAATCTTGTCGCTGCTCAACAACAGCATCAAAAAACCCTACTAACCTTTGGCGGAGCCTATTCAAACCATATAGCTGCCACCGCCGCCGCTGCAAGAGAAATGGGGTTTCTATCCATTGGTGTTATTCGAGGCGAGGAGTTGGAAGAGAAAGTTTCAGAAAACCCCACGCTTTCCTTTGCTAAAAAATGTGGTATGAAACTATATTTTGTTTCACGAGAGGAATACAGAAAAAAGGAGAACAAAAACTTTATAGAAGAATTAAAGTTGAAATTTGAAGATTTCTATATTTTACCCGAAGGCGGCACAAATGCTCTGGCAGTTAAAGGATGTGAGGAAATTTTGAGCAAAGAAGACTCGGCTTACGATTATATTTGTGTTCCCGTCGGCACTGGAGGCACCATTGCTGGGTTGATAAGAGCCTCGAATGAAAGTCAAATCGTCTTGGGGTTTTCAGCATTAAAAGGAAGCTTTCAATCCTCAGATGTTTCCAAATACACTTCAAAAGACAATTATAAAATCACTGATTCTTATTGTTTTGGAGGCTATGGTAAAATAGATGTAGCATTAATACGTTTCATAAATGAGTTTCGAAAAAAAACTCAGATTCCTTTAGATCCAGTTTATACTGGGAAAATGATTTATGGTATCATGGATCTTTTGAAAAAGGGGCATTTCAAGGAAAATAGCTGTATTTTAGCCGTCCATTCGGGAGGTTTACAAGGTATTGACGGAATGAACAAAATGTTGAAAAGAAAAAAATTAACATTAATTGAATAACATGCTTCGTAAAATCCTCGGTGTTCTTCTCATTTGTGCAGTGTGCTTCACAAGTTGTAAAACGAAAAAAAGATCAACTTTTCATACTAAAAAACATAGAACGGAACGTGTCGTTCGCACTAAGGAGCCGATAAAAGTAAGAGAGAC
>JBLWTS010000075.1:0-17493 GCA_048270045.1 Aequorivita sp. | reverse complement strand
CCGGCAAATATGCCTGAAAGCCCACTAAGCGAGATAAACCGTGACGAGCGAGTCATTAAATTCTTTATTTCGCCAATGTCTTTTAGATAATCTTTTTCACTCATAATAAAGTACTTTGAATTGCAAAGTAAAATTAAAAATTCCATTTGACCAAATATTACTTAAAAATAATTAAAACCGATTGTGTTTGGAAGTTTGGAGTTCGAAAAATGCTATAATAAAACAGGCAAAACCCTAGGTGAAAATAGGCTTTTTCCTCTTGACTGGCAATTTGGTTTATCGCAACTTTGTAATGCTTTAAGATTAACTCGGATGTTAATAGAGAGTGCTTTTTACAAAAGGGTTGCCTTGTTTAACGGGGCAACCTTTCTCGTTTTGTGTATTGTAGATTGTTTATATTTATTTAGCTAGATTAAATATCCAAAGGCGCAATTGGGTTCAAAAATCAACCTTTAATGTTAAAATAATTTTTAGTAGAATGGATTTTATCTTTATAAAAAACAGGAAAAACCCTGTATAAAAATAGGCTTTTTCCTCTTGATTAGCACTTGAATATAGCGCATCTTTGTAATGCTTTAAGATTAACTGGGGAGTTAATAGAGAGTGTTTTTTGCGAAAAAAGGTTGCCTTGTAAGACGGGGCAACCTTTTTAATTTCACCCGACAGCCAGTGCTCAAGGTTTCTTGTATGATTATTATTAAAGAAGATATAAACTGTTGAAAGGGTTCCTTTTGCACTAAAATAATGTTGGAAGAGTTTCTTCCATTATTTTGAATTACACTATAATTTGTTCACAACTTGTCGAATAGCAACAAGGTCAGTCAACAATTTTTCAAGGAGACTTAGATTAAGCATATTGGCCCCGTCACTTTTTGCATTTGCGGGATCAAAATGTGTTTCAATGAAAATTCCATCCACTCCAGTTGCAATTCCAGCCTTAGCTATAGTCGATATCATATCCGGTCTTCCACCTGTTACACCAGCACTTTGATTGGGCTGTTGTAAACTGTGGGTAACATCCAGAATCACTGGAGCATAATGTTTCATTGTCGGAATCCCCCTAAAATCTACAATCATGTCTTGATATCCAAACATAGTTCCACGATCGGTTATCAAAACTTGAGAGTTATTACAATCAGTCACTTTGGCTACGGCGTGCTTCATGCTTTCAGGACTCATGAACTGCCCTTTTTTAAGGTTTACGACTTTTCCAGTTTTTGCAGCTGCAACAACCAAATCCGTTTGCCTTACCAAAAACGCTGGAATCTGAAGCACATCTACATATTCCGCAGCCACCGAGGCATCACTCACTTCGTGAATATCGGTAACAGAAGGGACATCAAAAGTTTCTGAAACTTTTCTAAGAATTTTCAATGCTTTTTCATCACCAATTCCTGTGAAACTATCAATTCGGCTTCGGTTTGCCTTCTTGAAACTTCCCTTAAAAATGAAAGGAATTTCGAGTTTATCGGTGATCCTTAAAATCTTTTCAGCAATTTGCATCGCCATTTCTTCACCTTCAATAGCACAAGGGCCAGCAAGTAGAAAAAAATTATTGGAAGCTGTGTGTTTTATTTTCGGGATTAAGTCAAGTTTCATACTTTATTTTTAGCAATGTAAAGATAGTTATTTTACACTTCTTGTATTCTCCATATTTGTTTTCTGAGTCTTAAATAAGTTGCTTCTCGTTTTTCTGCTAAAAAAACTTGCAACTTAATAATTCTAATCCACTTGAATACACTACTTTTGCACCCTCTAAAAAATCGGAGAAAACTTTATGAATATCAAGAACATTGCGATTATAGCCCACGTTGACCACGGAAAAACTACTCTGGTAGATAAAATAATGCACTATTGTAATACTTTCAGGGAACACGACCAAACGGGCGATCTGATTTTGGATAATAATGATTTGGAACGGGAGCGCGGGATTACCATTACTTCTAAAAACGTTTCCGTAGTTTATAAGGGAACGAAAATTAATATTATCGATACTCCTGGTCACGCGGATTTTGGAGGTGAAGTTGAACGAGTATTGAATATGGCCGATGGTGTTTTGCTATTGGTTGATGCTTTTGAAGGACCTATGCCACAAACCCGTTTTGTACTTCAAAAAGCATTATCGTTAGGTTTAAAACCTTGCGTGGTTGTTAATAAGGTGGATAAGGAAAATTGTACGCCGGAAGAGGTTTATGAAGCTGTTTTCGATTTGATGTTTGAATTAGGTGCCGAAGAATGGCAGCTAGACTTCCCAGTTGTTTACGGTTCTGCCAAACAAAACTGGATGAGCAATGATTGGAAAAAACCTACCGATACTATTGAACCATTATTGGATATGGTTTTGGAACACATTCCATCTCCAAAAATATCAGAAGGTACGGTTCAAATGCTAATTACTTCCCTGGATTTTTCTTCGTTTACTGGAAGAATTGCTATTGGTCGCTTGCAACGAGGTATTCTTAAAGAAGGAATGCAAATCGCATTGGTTAAGCGAGATGGTTCTATAGTGAAATCAAAAATTAAGGAACTTCATATTTTTGAGGGTATGGGCCGTAGAAAAGTAGCCGAAGTTAAGGCGGGCGATATTTGCGCCCTTGTTGGCTTGGAAGGTTTTGATATAGGCGATACCGTTGCTGATGTCAATAATCCTGAGGCTTTACAAACTATCGCTATCGATGAGCCTACGATGAGCATGCTTTTTACCATCAATGATTCTCCTTTCTTCGGAAAAGATGGAAAATTTGTTACGTCAAGACACATTAAAGAACGTCTTGAAAAGGAATTGGAGAAAAACTTGGCGCTTCGTATGTTGCCAACAGACAGTGCCGATAAATTTATGGTATTTGGCCGTGGTGTTCTTCACTTGTCTGTTTTGATCGAAACAATGCGTCGCGAAGGATATGAATTGCAAATTGGTCAACCTCAGGTAATCATAAAGGAAATTGACGGTGTAAAATGTGAGCCTTTTGAGGAAATGACTATCGACTTGCCCGAAACTGTGAGCGGAACCGCCATTAATATGATTACCATCAGAAAAGGTGAAATGATTAGTATGGAAGCCAAAGGAGAGCGTATGGTTTGTAAATTCATCATTCCATCTCGTGGAATAATCGGTTTACGAAACCAAATTCTGACAGCAACCGCTGGAGAGGCTATTATGACACACCGTTTTATGGAATATCAACCAATGAAAGGAGGTATTCCTGAAAGACAAAATGGAAGTTTGGTTTCAATGGAACTTGGTTCTGCCATTCCATATTCCATTGATAAACTGCAAGACAGAGGACGCTTTTTTGTCGATCCAGGTGAAGATATTTATGAAGGTCAGGTTATTGGTGAAAACAGTCGCCAAGACGATATGGTTATCAACATTACTAAAACCAAAAAGCTTTCAAACGTTCGTTCTTCCGGAGCGGATGATAAAGCTAGAATTATTCCTGCGGTCAAATTTTCTTTGGAAGAGGCTCTTGAATACATTCAAAAGGATGAATTTGTTGAGGTTACTCCAAAACATATAAGACTTCGAAAAATATTATTAAAGGAAACTGATCGAAAACGAAATAAAATTTAGTTTTTAGCGTAAGAGGTAGCGACTAACTCCAAATTTGGAGTTAGTCTTCCTTCTTGTGTACTTTTCAAAATATAATTGGCATTTGCTCAATAAACTCGTGCTTTTTTAGTTTATTTGTTGTCAGCTAAATGTGATTTAGCTTAAAATAATAGTTATGAATTTTCTTTATTTCGATGCAGGAACCGGAGCAATGGTGGTACAAGCAGTTGTCGCTGCCGCAGCTGGAATATTGCTTTTTTCAAAAGGAGTAATGTATAAGGTGAAATCTTTTTTCGGACTGATGAAAGAGGAGGAAGATACTTACGATTCAATTGACCTTGAAGAGCAAGACACCGATAAAGATGATAAAAAGGACTAATTCCCACCAAGCTTCATTCCGCGATCCTTCAGGTTATGTGTTTTATGATGGAGACATCCTTCGAAGAGCCATCAATCCCATTTATTTTCCCCAATACACCAAATTAAAGGAGGGTGGATTTTTCAAAAACCTGATCTCTAGTGGGCTTTTGATTCCGCATGAAGAGACTTCTACTTCATCGGAACAAATTGTTATAACTCCAGAGCCAATTCCATTTATCACGAATCCGTATGAATGGAGTTTTGAACAGTATAAACACGCAGCGCTTCACACTTTAAAAATTCAGAAATATGCCCTTTCCAAAGGCTTTATTCTGAAGGATGCCTCTGCATACAACATTACTTTTCACAAGGGAAAACCTGTTTTTATCGATACCCTTTCATTCGATTTTTATGAGGAAGGAACTCCTTGGCGAGCCTATAAACAGTTCATTACTCACTTTTTTGGTCCTTTGGTTCTTGCAAAATATCACGGCACCGAAATTTTTAAAATGATGCAAACGCATATTGATGGGATTCCAGTAAAGCTAATCTCTTCACTGCTTCCTGCGCGAACTAAATTAAGCTCAGTAGTTTATCCAAACATCCACTTGCTTGCAAAAATGGAAAGCAAGCACAGTGAAGATTATAAAGTTGAAACTAAAATCACACCTCTTTCTAAAAAGGCACATGAAAACATTTTGGAAAGTCTTTTTGATTTCATAAAAGATTTAAAGCTTAAGGAGGCTAGTGAATGGGGCGATTATTACTCCAAAACCAATTATGATGAAGCTGCTTTTGATGCCAAAAAAGAGTTGATAAAAGCTTGGATTAAACCCCTGAAACCACAAAGATTAATTGATGTTGGTGGCAACGACGGCACTTTTGCCCGAACTGTTATTGATAGCGTACCTCATATTATTGTGACGGATATTGACAGCAATGCCGTGGATCAGAACTACAAACTGCTTCAGAAAAACAAAGAAACCAATATGTTGCCTTTTGTTTGTGATGTATTGCAACCCGCTCCTGGAATTGGCTTCAACAATACGGAACGGAATTCTTTAATGGAAAGATTGTCCGCTTATCAGCCAGACGTTACCATGGCTTTGGCGTTG
This sequence comes from Aequorivita sp., assembly GCA_048270045.1. Taxonomy (GTDB): domain Bacteria; phylum Bacteroidota; class Bacteroidia; order Flavobacteriales; family Flavobacteriaceae; genus Aequorivita. Next base: position 12,468 of record JBLWTS010000075.1, on the reverse strand, counting down.
ATTCATCACATAACACTTTCGGGAAATGTTCCGTTTGAGAAATCAGCTGAGTTTTTTGCTTCATTTTCTAAAACGCTAATCATTGAATTTCCTACTCGAGAGGATTCTTGGGTGGAATCATTATTGCTTCGGAAACGTGAGTTTATCAATCACTTTGATTTCTACAACGAAACGGAATTTGAAAATGGCTATTTACAATATTTCACACTTGAAAAAAAGGAAGTAGTCAATGGCACAAAGCGCATCCTTTATCTGTTGAATAGAAAAAACTAGCTATTATTCTACCATGAATTTTTAGGTTTTTTTCTAAGTTAATCTCCTAGTATCTCCTCATATTTTTATAGTTGACATTAGGCTAAAATTTATTGTTTTTGATGGTTTGATTTTCATAAAGTATCATTTAATTCTCAAGAAACCATCACTTAATTCTCAAAAACAATCACCTAATTCTCAGGAATAATCATTAAGCTTACAAAAAGCATCATTTGTCAATTACGCTTATTTATTTTCTTAAAATGCGAGGTTTGCCGCTCTTATTTCCTATAACAAACTAATTCCAAAAAGAATCAGGACTCATTAAATAATAAAAAACACTACCTTAGTTCGTCATTCAGAACCATTTCAAAGTGGAAATAAAAGCATTAACTTTAATACAAAAACTATGTCCTCACTGATTCCTATTGCCATAATTCTCCTGCTGGTTTTTTTGCTCGTGAATATTTTCAACCGTTTTGCCAAAAACCGAAACGTCGTTAAAGATGCTTGGAGCAATATTGACGTGGCCCTAAAACGTCGATACGACCTAATTCCAAACCTTGTGGAAACTGTAAAGGGATATGCCGCTCACGAAAAAACAACCCTGGAGGCTGTAATAAAAGCCCGAAATGCCGCCATGTCAGTTCCAAGCGACGACATCAATGCCCAGATAAAGGCAGAAAACCAATTGCAACAAACACTCCGAAGTATTTTTGCATTGAGTGAAGCCTACCCAGATTTAAAGGCGAATACCAACTTTCTGGATCTTCAACAGAAACTCAATGAAATTGAAATCAATCTAGAGCGCAGCCGGCGATACTATAATGGAACCGTTCGTGAAAACAATACCTATGGCGAAAGTTTTCCTGGTGTTGTGTTTGCTGGAATGTTCAAATACCAGCATTTTGACTTTTTTGAAACCGACGAGGCAAGCCGCGAAAATGTGAAAGTGAGTTTTGATTAACGATTAACGATTAACGATTGAAGATTTTAGATTTACGATTTGTCTAATGAATTAACGAATCAATAAATCTGTCATATTGAGCGCGGTCGTAGAACCAAATCCCGAATTAGCGATTTCAGATTGAATTATTAAAAATGAAAAACCTGTCCCTTCTTCTCTTTGTTTTTCTGGGTATTCTAAATGGATATACCCAAGATTTTGAGGTGGATAAAGCTCAGGTGGATATTTACATCAGCACGGAAGGTTATTTTGATGTGGTTGAAAAATATGATCTTACTTTCACAGAGTTTAAACACGGGATTTATAGAAATATTCAGACTAAATACGATTTACTTAACGAAGATGGAGTTCAAGAGAAACGCCGAATTAAAATTCGGAATGTAGAAGTTCCAAATTATAATTTTGAATCCGAACCAGATTTTATTCAAAAGCTCAGTGACAACCTAGAAATAAAAATAGGAGATGAAGACATCACACTTATAGGGCCACAGCATTATAAAATAAAATATAGGGTTTATAACGCTTTTCTTTTCGAGAAAGATCGAATTCTGTTTTATTGGAATATAAAACCTGCCGACTGGAATACGGTTTTCAAACAAATAGATTTTACAATACATCCGCCTAAAAATGTGTCGTTAAACGACAGTGATTTCTCTGTGTATTCTGGAGCCATAGGAGAAACTATGAAAAGCGAAGAATTTCAGGTAAGTTTCGATAATGGGGTTTTCACAGCCTCTAGTACAGATAGTTTTGTCTCATATCAAGGAGATAGCGTTACGGTTTTGATGAATCTTCCGAAGGATTCTATCAAAGAAATAAAACCATGGTGGCCTTTTTGGACTAACTATGGATGGATCCTCATTCTCGCCGCCATCTTATATGTCTTTTATCGAATTTGGAATAAATATGGCAAGGATGATAAAGTAGTAGCAACGATCAGCTATTTTCCACCAAGTGGAGTAGATCCTGCAATGGCTGGTTTTCTAATTGACGATCGTGCTGATACTCCAGATTTAATTTCCTTAATACCATGTTGGGGTTCAAGAGGAATTATTAAAATGGAGCAAATTGCCAAAAAAGGATGGTTTGGAAAAGAAGATACCAAGCTAACCATGCTCAAAACATTGCCAGCAGATTCGCCAGATTATGAAGAAGAAATTTTCGAAGGACTTTTTGGTACTGACGACATTCCGGGAAAGGAAGTTTTGATAAGTAGTCTGAAAGATAGTTTCTATACCACGATGGCTGGTGCCAAAGAAAAATTAAAAGATAGAGCTCAAATCTATTACGACCCCAAAGCCCGAAAAGTAAAGAATAGTGCTACCATAGGCTTCTTGTTGGTAAATGTGTTATTGTTCTTTTTATTCTTGTTCAGCTGGGGGCTTATTGCAGCCTTAGCAGTAATTCCCGTTACGATCTTTCTTCTAATAATGACTTCTTACTTGGTAAAGAAAAATTCTGAAGGGAACAAAATGCTGTCAGATTTAAAAGGCTTCAAACAATTCATAAAAGTTGCGGAGGAGAACAAATTGAAGATGCTTTTAAACGATAGTCCTAATTATTTTGAAACAACTATGGCTTATGCCGTCGCGTTCGGACTTTTTGACCAATGGGCTAAGAAGTTTGAAGCACTTAACCTTCAACCGCCTAGCTGGTACACTTCCTCTACAGGCGCATTGACAATGGGAAACTTTACAAACTCATTTTCTGGCGCCATGACATCAGCTCAGAACACAATGGTCAGTTCGCCATCTAGTAGCTCTTCTGGCGGCGGTTCTTCGGGAGGTGGTTTTGGCGGCGGTGGCGGTGGAAGCTGGTAGGTTAACGAGGTCTTGGTTTCTAAATTCAAGATTCCCTTATTCTTGATGAAATGGCGAAATAAAATCTGGGAATTTTAAAAGTGATAATTTTTTTTCATCTCTGAGAAGAACAAACCTTTAAATTACTTTTCAAAATTTCATGTTTTTTAACCTTGACAAAGTTTCAAACTTTGTTACAATTCCTTGAATTCTCTACTTGGAATTTGAAATTTGATTTTTAAAATTTCCGCACCTCCCATCTGCAATAAAAATGTATCTTTGCATCCCGTATAGTTATTTCAGCACAGGTATTTATGAGCACTACAAAATACATCTTCGTTACGGGCGGGGTTTCATCATCATTAGGAAAAGGAATCATAGCAGCATCGCTTGCCAAACTCTTACAGGCCAGGGGATATCGCGTTACCATCCAAAAACTGGATCCTTATATCAACGTGGATCCAGGAACCTTGAATCCATACGAACATGGCGAGTGCTATGTAACAGACGATGGTGCGGAAACTGATCTAGATTTAGGTCATTACGAGCGTTTTTTAAACGTGAACACTTCACAAGCTAACAATGTAACCACAGGCAGAATTTACCAAAGCGTTATTGAAAAAGAACGACGGGGCGAATTTTTGGGGAAAACCGTTCAAGTCATTCCCCACATTACCAACGAAATAAAAGAACGAATTCAACTGCTTGGAAAAACAGGCGATTATGATATCATTCTTACTGAAATCGGTGGGACCGTTGGAGATATAGAATCCTTACCTTACATTGAAGCAGTGCGCCAAATGAAATGGGAAATGGGAGATGATAACGCTTTAGTTATTCATTTAACACTTGTTCCTTTTCTTGCCGCAGCTGGTGAATTGAAAACAAAACCTACGCAGCACTCGGTAAAAACATTGATGGAAAGTGGAATTCGGGCGGACATTTTGGTTTGTAGAACAGAGCATGAACTTTCCAAAGATTTACGAAGAAAACTCGCTCTTTTCTGTAATGTAAAGGAAGAGGCTGTAATCCAATCAATCGACGCATCCACAATTTACGATGTGCCAAATATGATGTTGGAGGAAGGTTTGGATATTGTAACACTACAGAAATTAAATCTTAAAAATTATCATGAGCCCGATTTAAAAAAGTGGAACAAATTCCTTGAAAGACATAAAAACCCCAAAGGAGAAGTTCATATTGGATTGATTGGAAAATATGTTGAGCTGCAGGACAGTTATAAGTCTATTTTGGAAGCTTTTATTCACGCTGGGGCCGAAAACGAAGTGAAAGTAAAAGTAGAATTCATACATTCTGAACACATAAACGCAAAAACCATTGGAAAAAAACTTGCGAAACTCGATGGAATCTTAGTGGCTCCAGGTTTTGGAGAACGAGGGATTGAAGGAAAAGTTGCAGCAGTGAAATACGCACGAGAAAAGAAATTACCATTCTTGGGAATCTGTTTGGGAATGCAAATGGCAGTGATTGAATTTGCCCGAGATGTGCTAAAATTAAAAGATGCCAACAGTACTGAAATGGATTCCCAAACCAAGAATCCAGTAATCAGTATTATGGAAGATCAGAAAAACATTACAGATATGGGCGGGACCATGCGTTTAGGATCTTGGAAATGTGATTTAAAAAAGGGAAGCTTAGCTAGAAAGATATATAAGGTAGATACAATTGATGAGCGGCATCGACACAGGTACGAATTCAACAATGAATATCGGGACCAGCTTGAAAAAGCAGGAATGATTGCTACGGGTATTAACCCCGATACAGGATTGGTCGAAATTATTGAAATTCCAGATCACCCTTGGTTTATCGGAGTGCAATATCACCCAGAGTACAAGAGTACGGTTGCCAATCCACATCCGCTTTTTGTAGCTTTTGTGAAAGCAGTACACGAACACGCCTTAGTTACTAAATAGGACAATTTGGCGCAATCCATAAAAAGGCGGGATTGTTGCTATTTGTCCGAATACTCCTGCAAGGTCTTCAAGACTTCCTGCAAGGTCTTTAAGACCTTGTAGGTATGTAGAGAATAAGATTATAAATCAACCTTCCGAAATAAATTTCGGAATTATTTAAAACAATCGCACATATAATCCGCGACGGAATATGGAACAGAAAAAATTCGATTTTAACTCACTACTAGGTTTTTTATTAATTGGTGGTATCCTAATTTGGATGCTTTATATCAATCAACCTTCGGAAGCGGAACTTCAGGAAAAGGCGAGAACTGAAGCCGCAGCAAAAGAGAAAGCTGCTAGCGAAGAAAAATCTAACCAAGATATTCCTTTGGCTTCAGCCATATCCGATTCAACGAACTCAATAAAACCAGGAGATTCTCTTGCTTTTGATCAGCTTAAGAACAAATTGGGCTCTTTTGCTTATTCAGGAACCCTTGCATCGGCACAAGATAATTTTACCGTTTTTGAAAACGATGTGCTTTACCTGAAAGTAAGCAATAAAGGAGGTTATATTACTGAAGCCCTTCTCAAAAACTTCACAAAATACGATTCAGTTCCTATTTATCTCATCAAAAACGGGAATGCCTCGTTAAACCTCCAGTTTGCGGCGGAAAATAGGACTTTAAATACAGAAGAGCTTTATTTCGAGCCAACCCTCAGTAAGAACGGAGAGGACAATGTACTATCAATGAAGCTTAAAACCTCGGAGAACGGTTTTATTGAATATAGATATATCCTGCATCCTGGCGAGTATATGATGGATTTCAGTGTTAATAGCCAAGGTTTGGATGGAATTTTAAGTACTTCACAACCTATGTATTTGGATTGGCGTTTGAAAGGGTATAGACATGCAAAAAGTATTTCATACGAAAACCGATATACCCGTCTTACCTACGAATATGAGGATGGAAAGCATTCCAAACTCTCACCTTCAGGCGAAGATCAAGAGGTGGAAAAAGATGTTACTTGGATGAACTTCCGTCAACATTTCTTCAGTTCCATGCTTCTTACTGACACCCCATTTAAAGAGGTTACTCTTAAATCGGTCGATCTGGTTCACGATGAAGAAATCGATACGGTATTCACAAAACAGTACGATGCCAGAATGCTTTTGGAACCAAAAAATGGGGCCATATCGTACGATATGAATATGTATTACGGTCCTTCCGATTATCAGATATTCAAAGAATATGGACGTAATCTTGATGAAGCAATGCCATTGGGTTGGGGAATTTTCGGAATGATAAACAAATATATCATTATTCCGCTATTTGCCTTTTTAACCGACTTTTTACCTGCTGGAATTGCCATTATTGTTCTTACTATCTTAATAAAACTCTTGCTTTCTCCCGTTCAATACAAACAGTATTTGGCACAGGCTAAAATGAAGGTTCTTAAACCCGAAATGGATGCGATAAAGGAGAAGTACAAAGACAATAAAGTTAAAATTCAGCAGGAGACTATGAAGTTGCAAAACTCCGCAGGTGCCAGTCCCCTAAAGGGATGTCTGCCCGCCATATTGCAAATTCCCGTGTTCTATGCACTGTTCACATTTTTCCCGTCCGCTTTTGATCTACGTCAGAAAAGTTTCCTTTGGGCAGAAGATCTTTCAAGTTATGACACCATAGCAGAATTGCCTTTTCACATTCCATTTTATGGAGATCACGTAAGTTTATTCCCAATTCTGGCCTCCATTGCTATTTTCATTTATATGATGATGACCACGGGCCAAACCATGCAACAACAGCAACAGCCGGGAATGCCGAATATGAAATTCCTAATGTATCTGTCGCCGCTGTTTATGTTGGTGTTTTTCAACAACTATGCGAGTGGACTTTCGCTATACTATTTCGTTTCGAATTTGATTACCATCGGAATTATGCTTGTGATCAAAAACTTCATTATTGATGAAGAAAAGATTCACGCAAAAATTCAAGTAAAAAAGGCCCAGCCTAGAAAGCAGAATAAATTCCAACGAAAAATGGCTGAAATGATGGAGCAAGCCGAAGAACAGAAAAGGACAGGAAAAAAATAGGTTTTCCAACACTTCTTGCAAGGTTTACAAAACCTTGTAGGTCTTAAAAAAGAAGCTAACAATCTATCCCAAAATAGATTTATAATTTTTGCGTTAAGGAATAGGAGCAAACCAACCGATACATTTAATGAAACATCCATTGGTAATTATTAAACACCTATCGGAATGACTAATTAGGTGTTCATTATTTGTACTGAGCACAGTTCAAGGATACCTTTGAAAACAAATTTTATAGACAGATGAAACCTACTGCCTTTATTCTTTTCTTCGGAATAATCTTAATTCCCTTTAGTGTTTTTTCACAGGAAGAAGTCAATCAAACTGATTCCCAAGGCAAACGTCATGGAGAATGGAAAAAATATTATGAAGGCACACAACAACTGCGTTACGAAGGAAAATTCGAACACGGAAAGGAGGTTGGGGTTTTTAAATTTTATTGTGAGGAATGTAAGGACAAACCTACGGTGATAAAAAAATTCAATAATAAGAATGATATAGCCGATGTAGAATACTTTACTATTAAAGGTAAGCTTGTCAGCGAGGGGAAAATGAAGGGTCAGGATCGAATTGGCGAATGGATTACTTATCACAAAGATTCCAAAACTCCCATGGTTCTAGAAAACTATTCAGATGGAAAACTCATTGGAAAAAGAATAACCTATTACCCCGATGGAAAAATAACCGAGGAATTAGCATACAAAAATGGTTTGAAAGAAGGTGAGAATATTTATTATTCACCCAAGGGTGTTGTGATAAAGAAACTTCAGTATAAAGCTGATGTTCTCGAAGGACCTGCCTTTTATTACGATGGTTACGGAAACATTCTTATCGAAGGTTTCTACAAAAATGATAGAAAAGATGGCCTTTGGAAATACTACAAAAACGGAAAAGTGATTTTAGAAGAAACTTTCCCGAAGAAAAATAGAGAGTAGACTTTTAAGGAATTATCCTAGCAAAATCCAAAAAATTCAGATTTTCTCCCTGCCGATTGTCTTCCGAAGACATTATATAATAAGAAAATAGCTCACATTGTTTAAGGCAACTCGCGTTTTAATGAGTTTAGCTCTGGAACTTACCATTTCACCTCCCTAATTCGCCAGTGCATCTTACACAAAACTATTTCTCCCATGTTTTCTCTTAAAAATCAACTCCCAAAAAAAGCAACTTATAAATAAATGCGATTATGTAAATTTGTTTTCTCGATTCCGAAAAGGATAAGCAGCCAAACTCAATCAGCGTTTTTCAGACATCGACAAACTCATAACCCTGAACTCATAACTCAAAAAATGCAACACCGTTTCCTCCTCTGGTTATTATTGACATGTAACCTAGGCATTTACGCCCAAACCATTACCATCAAAGATTCAAAAAATAACGAGCCCATTGAATCGGCAACACTTTCCAACAGCACCAAAATCTTCTCCACAACCAATCACGACGGACAGGCCGATATTTCAAAATTTAAAGACGCAACAAACATTGAAATTAGAAGTCTCGGATACAAAACCATTGTCAAAAGTTATGACGAATTAATTGCCGATTCTTTCATGCTGCTTTTACAACCCACCAATCTGAACTTAGATGAAGTAGTAATCTCCGCTTCAAAGTGGCGACAGAGTAGTGATGATGTGCCCGCAAAGGTTATTTCCATAAGTCCAAAGGAAGTCGCCATACAAAACCCCCAAACTGCCGCCGATTTATTGGGAATTTCAGGAAAAGTGTTTATTCAGAAGAGCCAGCAGGGCGGAGGTAGCCCAATGATTCGTGGTTTTTCTACCAGCCGTTTGCTCTATTCCGTGGATGGCGTGCGTATGAATACTGCCATTTTCCGCTCTGGTAATTTACAGAATGTCATCAACCTAGATCCTTTCGCCATTGAAAATACCGAAGTAGTTTTTGGCCCTGGCTCTGTGGTTTACGGAAGCGATGCCATTGGTGGTGTGATGAGTTTTCAAACCTTAACCCCTCAATTCTCATTAACCGATGAACCTTTAATTACAGGGAAGGCAATCACTAGATATTCCTCAGCGAACAAAGAAAAAACGGGACATTTTGATGTAAATGTTGGTTTTAAGAAATGGAGTTTTCTTACCAGCATTAGCTCGTGGGATTTTGACAACCTGCGTCAAGGAAGTCACGGTCCCGATGATTATATAAGAGGTTATCACGTGCAACGTCAAGACAGTACGGACGTGGTAATTACCAATGATGACGAATTATTGCAGATTCCAACAGCTTATTCTCAGGTGAATATGATGCAGAAAATTCGTTTTCAACCCAATGAAAAGTGGGATATTCAATACGGCTTTCACTATTCTGAAACTTCAAACTATGGTCGATATGACAGACATCAACGTGTAAAGAATGGAACTGCTCGTTATGCAGAGTGGAACTACGGTCCACAAATTTGGATGATGAACAATCTCGGAATTGGTTATAACGAATCCACTTCAATTTTCGATCAGATGAACCTTCGCTTTGCACACCAATGGTTCGAAGAAAGCCGAGTTGACAGGTCTTTAAACAAACCTGACCGAAGTATAAATGAAGAAGAAGTAAGTGCCTATTCCATCAACGCCGATTTCATAAAGTTAACTGGCGAAAAGAACACCATTTTCTATGGAATTGAATACGTTTTGGACGATGTTAAATCCATCGGTAAAATAACCGATATCACAACCGATATAACCGAAGCTGGTCCCTCGCGTTACCCAAAAAGCACTTGGCAATCAATCGCAGCCTACGTAACTGATGAATATAAAATGACCGATCGGTTTACGGTAAGCGCTGGAGCTCGCTACAATCAAGTAATATTGAAATCAGAATTTGATACAACTTTCTATCCCTTCCCCTTTACCGAAGCAAAATTGAACAATGGCGCCTTGACGGGAAGTCTGGGTGGCGTTTTCCGTCCAAGTGACACTTGGGTTCTCAGCACCAATCTCGGCACAGCCTTTCGCGCTCCAAATGTAGATGATGTAGGAAAGGTATTCGATTCCGCTCCTGGACAAGTAGTAGTGCCAAACCCAGACCTAAAACCTGAATATGCATATAATGCCGATTTAGGAATTGCAAAAGTAATTGCAGATGTGGTGAAAATAGATGTAACAGGATATTACACACATTTAAAAAACTCAATGTTGCGTCGCGATTACAAACTCAACGGTCAAGACAGTATTATGTATCAAGGGGAAATGAGTAAGATACAAGCCATTCAGAACTCCGCCGTTGCCAATGTTTATGGAGTGCAGTTCGGGCTGGAAGTTAAACTTCCACAGGGTTTTGGCTTCAGCACAGACTTCAATTTTCAACAAGGAAAAGAAGAACTAGAAAATGGCGAAACTAGTCCCATGAGACACGCCGCACCATTTTTTGGTATTTCGCGTTTAAACTTTAAAGCTGAAAAGTTAAGTATGGAATTCAATTTCGCCTTCAATGGAAAAAGAGACTTTGACGATATGCCCGATGGCGAAAAAAGCAAAAAGGAACTCTATGCACTCGACGAAAATGGAAACATATATTCCCCAGCGTGGTACACACTAAACTTTAAGGCACTTTATAAAGTTAGTAACACTTTTGATATGAGCGGAGGCATAGAAAACCTAACAGATCAACGCTATCGCCCTTATGGATCGGGAGTATCGGGTGCTGGTAGGAATTTTATTATGGCGCTTACCGCTCATTTATAAGATTAAAAATATCACTGAGAATTTTAATTAAAACCCAAATTCATTATGAAAAAGTATATTCCCTTCGTATTGCTATTACTTTTAATAGGCTGTAAAGAAGAAACAAAACAGAAGATCGAAGAGGTTCAAGTTGATGAAGCTACAATCGGCAAACACATAGAACGACTGGCTTCAGATGAATTTATGGGAAGGATGCCTTTCACAAAAGGAGATACGTTGACAACTACGTATTTAGAAAAACAATTCAAAGATCTCGGTCTTGAACCTGGCAATGGCGATAGCTATTTTCAAAAAGTGCCTATGGTTGAAATCACGGGAACACCTTCAGAAAAAATGCACATCGGCAGCCCCAAAGGAGATTTCGACATAGATTACTACAAAGATTACGTCGCAGTTACCTTAAAAACTGATTCCGCAGTAAACCTCGACAAGTCAGAACTCGTTTTTGCAGGCTTCGGAATTGTAGCCCCAGAATATGGTTGGAATGATTATGAAGGCATAGACTGGAAAGGAAAAACTGCCGTAGTGCTCGTGAACGACCCTGGTTTTAAATCAGGAGATTCCACCTTATTCAAAGGAGATGAAATGACCTATTACGGACGATGGACGTATAAATACGAAGAAGCAGGACGACAAGGTGCTGCTGGCGTAATTATAATCCATGAAACTGAACCCGCCTCCTATGGTTGGAATGTAATACAAAGTGGCTGGCGAGGTGCCCAACTAAGTTTAGAAAGCAACGCTCCCGTTGCTGATGTGCAAGCTTGGGTTAGCAATGAAGCTGCTCAAAAACTGATGGATGAATCTCCACTTGCTGGACGGGATTACAAAGCAATGGCTAGTAAAAAAGGTTTTAAACCTCTGTCCCAATGGGTTTAACAACTTCTTTAAGTATAAAAAACAAAATAAAACGAGACGCTTCCAACAATGTTGTAGCTCTGCTTCCTGGAACCTACCTTAAAGCCGAGTATATTATTTATTCTGCACACTGGGATCATTTGGGAATAGGCAAACCCGTAAATGGCGATTCAATTTATAACGGTGCGGTCGATAATGCTTCAGGAACTGCCTGTCTATTAGCGATTGCGGAAGCTTTTAAAAAGTCAGGACCTACAAAACGCTCGATATTATTTATGGCAGTAACAGGCGAAGAACAAGGTTTGCTTGGTTCAGGTTATTATGCCGAACACCCCATTTATCCTGTAGAGAAAACCGTTGCAAACATCAATATGGATGCGTTATCCAGCCCTGGCCCCATGAAAGACCTTACGGTAATAGGCTATGGCCAAAGCGAAATGGATAAGTACGCGAAAGAGATTGCCGCCAAGCAAGGGCGTTATATAATTCCAGATCCCAATCCGGGATCGGGTGGCTTCTTTAGATCCGATCATTTTAACTTTGCAAAAATTGGTATTCCAGCACTGTATGCCGCTGGAACTACTGAAGGTTTTGATATGAGCAAAGAGGAAGTGCATAAGCTTCGTAAGGATTATAACATCAATAAATACCATCAACCTTCAGATGAGTATAATCCTGAAACTACCGTATTGAGCGGAGTTCAGTTTGATGCGCAACTTTTATATGAAGTTGGATTAAAACTGGCGAATGAAGATTACTTCCCAAAATGGAATGAGGGCAGTGAGTTTAAGGCAACTCGCGAAAAACAAATGGCAAAGTAGATTTTTTTACAGTAGTGTCCGATAAACATTTTTAAAAGCGGGATTTCCAAGGAGGGTTTCCCGCTTTATTT
>JBLWTS010000074.1:0-17706 GCA_048270045.1 Aequorivita sp. | reverse complement strand
GAGAAAACAGGGGAGTGGCCTTATTCTCAATGTCACTTCCTTAGCTGGATATTTGGGATTGCCATATGGGGGATTTTGTTCTGCCACCAATGGCGCACTGGAAGTTACTATTTAAGTCATGCGAATGGATACGCTTCAGTTCGGAATAAAAATGACCAATGTGGCCCCAGGCGATTTTGCGACCAATATTGCCGCAGGCCGCTTTCACGCTCCGGTTTTGGAAAACTCGCCTTATAAAAAAGCGTATGGAAACACGCTTAAATTAATGGATAAACATGTGGAAGGCGGAGAGGATCCTTTAAAAATGGCGAAGGTTGTTTATGATATTATTAATACGCCCAATCCAAAGATACATTATAGAGTAGGGGCACCGATGCAGAAATTCTCCATTGTTTTAAAGCGAATATTACCCGATAAGGTTTATGAAAACCTGCTTTTGAAACATTATAAGTTGAAGTAATTAAATATCTAAGCAATAAAAATGAATTCCCGAAAAGAACAACTCAAAGCATTTGACCGATTGTTAACCATAATGGATGAGCTGCGAGAGCAGTGTCCGTGGGACAGGAAGCAAACGATGGAGACACTTCGGCATTTGACCATAGAGGAAACTTACGAGTTGGGGGACGCCATTTTAGATAACGACTTAGAGGAAGTTAAAAGGGAATTGGGCGATGTGCTTTTGCACATTGTTTTCTACTCGAAAATAGGGAGTGAAACCAAGGATTTTGATATTGCTGATGTCTGTAACAATATTTGTGACAAATTGATTTCACGTCATCCGCATATTTATGGAGATGTAAATGTCGCTGATGAAGAGGAAGTTAAGCGAAATTGGGAAAACCTAAAACTCAAAGAAGGTAAAAAGAGCGTCTTAGAAGGAGTTCCAAGATCATTGCCAGCCGTGGTTAAGGCTAGTCGAATTCAAGAAAAGGTTGCCGGAGTGGGCTTTGATTGGGAAGAACCCCAACAGGTTTTTGAAAAGCTACAGGAAGAGTTAGGCGAATTACAACACGAAATTTCTGAAAATAATCCTGAAAAAATGGAAGCTGAATTTGGAGATGTTCTTTTCTCAATGATTAATTATGCGCGTTTCTTGAAAATTAATCCTGAGAATGCACTGGAACGAACTAATAAAAAATTCATCAAACGATTTCAATACTTGGAGGGAAAAGCCAAAGAAATCAACAAGTCCTTAAAAGACATGACGCTTGCTGAAATGGACGTTTATTGGAATGAAGCTAAGAATCAGCGATAAGTATTCAGTAAATCACTCTACCGTAAGGTAGTTGGTAGTAAAAAAGGACGGACAATACTTACGTTATTGCTCCGCCCTCTAAAATCTAAAATCGTATTTCAAAAATCTACAATCCTACTTATTCCTGTCGAATTTCTCTAATTTTTGACAATTTGGCCTTCCAAACTTCCAATTGTTCCTTGTGGCGTTCAATGTTTTTATGTACTTCTCGCACCATCGGATTGTTTTCGTCCACGTGGTGGAAAAATCCTAAATTGTTTTCCAACTGACGGATTTCGTCTCTAGTTTCGTCTATCTTCTTGGAAATAAAGAAATGTTCATTCTTAAGTTTTTGCTCATCATCACGGTTTACAAGCGTATTCAACTTATTATCAAACTTGATAAGTTCGGTTTCTTTTTTGCTCAAATCCAATTTTGAGAATAAACCATCCAAAGTTTTGTTGAATTTTTGTTCAATAAACCTTTTGTTATAAGGAACTCGACCAATTTCTTTCCAAGCCGAAATTTGCTCTTTAATAACTTTTAAATCTGTTTTATGATCTCCCATTGGTTCGTATGAAGACAATTTATCCAGCATTTCTTGCTTAGCTTCGAAATTTACAACTTCTTCCTTGTTGGCCTCGTTTTTTTCAGCGTGTAATCGATCAAAATAATGATTACAAGCTTTTTTGAACTGCTTCCATATTTTGTCGCTGTCCTTGCGTGGCACGTGACCAATGGTTTTCCATTCGTCCTGAATTTTTTTCATTAAGGCTGTTACAGCCTCAAAATCTTCACTGTCCTTGTTTTCTTCTGCAATTTTTATGAGTCCACGTTTCTTTTCCAGATTGGTAAATTGTTCCTTTTTTTGATCCTTGTAAAAACTGTTTTTTTTATGGTTAAAGGTGCCTGTCGCATCTTTAAAGGTTTTCCATATTTCTTTGTTGTTGGCACGTGGAACTCTTCCGGTTTTGAAAAAAGCATCTCGGAGCTCCTGAACTTTCTTCATTGCATTTTGCCAACCTTGATGACTTGGCTTGGCGTGTTCTGTTGCTTCTTTTATCGCTTCAACAAGTTGCTTTTTCTTTTCGTAGTTGGCCTCAAATTGCTTTTCTAAATCGGCTAGCTGTTCTTGTCTTTTGTCGTGGATTACTTTTGTGGCCTCACTAAATTTATCCCAAACCTCGTCTCTATATTCCTTTGCTACGGGTCCAACATCTTCTTTCCACATTTTGTGCAACATTTGCAGTTCTCGGAAAGCTTTATTCACATCCTCTTCCTGCGCCAATTCCTCGGCACGGGTAATAATTTTTAATTTGGTGTCCAAATTGTGTTTGAAATCCAAATCGCGGAACTCACGGTTTAAATGAAGAAAATCATAGAAATTCTCAACGTGATGATGGTAGGTGTTCCAAACGGTATTGTATTTATCTCTGGGAATTGCACCTGCCAAATGCCACTTTTCTTGGATTTCCTTAAAGTGCTTGTATGTTGTATTGATGTTTTCCTCGGCACTTAATAAACTTTTTAGATCCTCGATTAATTCCCAACGCTTGTCGAGATTTCCTTGAAGATCCTTCTTTAAGTTTTTGTAGTGGCTATTGCGTTTTTCTTTATAGTCGAAATAAAGCGAATTGAAATCTTTTTTAAGAGGAGTAGTGTATTGGAAATCAATAATATTACCTCCTTCAGCTAGGAATTCTTCTTTTTTCTGTTCAAGTTCTTCATTGAACTTATTGTTGAATTCTGATCGAATTTCCTCTGCCTCTTGCTTAATATCTTGAATTTTTTTGCTTTTCAGAAGCTTGTCAAATTCAGCAATCAGTTCTTTTTTTGATAACGATGAATAATCCTTTTGAGCTTCCTCTTCATTGTCATCTTCTGGTTCTTCATCTTCTGAAGATTCTACCTCTTCTTCATCTTCCTCAGCCTTGGCAAGATCATCTTCATCTATGTCAACTTGGGTTTTCTCCATTGTGGGTCCTTCAACTGATGAGTTCTTTGATGTTGCAGAATCATCTGGGTTTTCAATGGTTTCAGGAGTTTCTTCTGCTACCTTTTCCGCTTTGATTTCAGGCTCAGGTATCGAAATTTCTTCCGAGGTCTCTTTCGGAAGTTCATCCGTTATCTCTTCGCTTTCTTCGGATTTTCCTTCCTTAGTTGAAGCCTGTTCTAATTCTGAAGTATCCTCTTTATCGGTTTCAGCTTTTGCTTCGGTTGTTTGAGATTCTTGATTGGATTCGAGAGAAGAAGTTACTTTTTCATTTTCTTCCTGAGACGATTTTTCGTTGGACATTTGTTTCAATGTTGAGGTTCGTATTCTTTTTTTATAAGGTGGTCAAGATACTAACTACCGCCGAATTGACAAAGCATCACGCCCCTTTTTGTCAATTTCTATGAATTCCATATTTTCCAGGCTTTTTCTGCTTGCAATTCCAGCATGAGTAGGCCATTACTGGTTTGTGCGCCCCCGAGTTTACCCTGTTTTAAAAATTGAGTTTCAGAAGGATTGTAAATTAGGTCGAAAAGCAGATGGTTTTTAGTCAAAAATTGATAAGGGATTGGCGGAAAGGCACTGGTATTAGGCGATGTTCCCAACGGGGTACAGTTGATGATTAACAGATGTTTTTCAATTATTTTTTGGTTTAATTCCGAATAATCCAAATAATTTGAATTGTTGGAGCGGCTTACAAATTGGTAATCGAAATCTAAATTTTCTAAGGCATATGCAACAGCTTTTGAAGCACCACCTGTTCCTAAAATAAGGGCGGTCTTTTGTTGAAGTGGTAAAAATTTTTCTAGGGAAGTTTGAATCCGAAGTAATCGCTGTTATAACCAATTAGCTTTTTATCGTCAGTAATCTTTATGACGTTTACGGCTCCTATTGTTTCTGCAATTCCATTGATTTCATCCAAAAACGGAATTATTTTTTCTTTATATGGAATAGTGACGTTTAGTCCTTTAAGATCATTGTTTTGAGAAAGAACTTTCTTTAACTCAGCTAGATTTTTAAGGTCAAAATTTGTGTATGAATGGTTTAAATTTTCCTTTTTAAACTTTTCGGAAAAAAAGGATTTTGAAAACGAGTAGTCAATATTTCTTCCAATTAATCCAAATTTAGACACGCTGTTTTCTTTTATAATTATCATACCAGTCAAGACTGAGGACTGTTAAAACTCCTAAAACTATAAAGGAGATTGTCAAAATGGTCTCCGTTCCAAATTCTGAAGGAAAATATCGATCATAACCAATAATTATTTCCCTTCCTTTGGCGTCAGAGATCGGTTCCCCCACAGCGTTGGTTTTATAAATGACTTCTTTCCACGGCCATACAACGCCTAAGGAGCCTGCAATAAAACCAATAATTACTGCATAAGTCGCTTTTTTGAATCGCTTTAGAACGTAGGCCAAAAGATGGGATAGTGAAACCAAGCCCACCAAGGATCCTATGGAGAAAACTGCCAATATTTTTAGAAGTTCAATCCGTTCTGTGTTATTTAACCAGCTGAAGTCCCACTGGACAATATTGGCAAAAGTGTCAAATAGTGCATTTACGGAATCGACCAGCAACAGCACATAATTCCCAATTAGAATTAAAATAAATGAGCCCGAAAGTCCGGGCAAGGTCATGCCAGAAACACTGATAATACCACAGAAGAAAACAAAAAATAAATTACTATTTTCTTTCGCTGGATCTAAAAAACTGATAGCCACTCCCACGATAATACCTGAAAGTAGGTACGCCACATATTTGCGATTCCAGTGTCCAAAGTCTTTTGCAATAAAATAT
Source organism: Aequorivita sp. (assembly GCA_048270045.1). Classification (GTDB taxonomy): domain Bacteria; phylum Bacteroidota; class Bacteroidia; order Flavobacteriales; family Flavobacteriaceae; genus Aequorivita. The sequence continues at coordinate 12,679 of JBLWTS010000074.1, read as the reverse complement.
ATGGAACCAATTATCATCCCGAAAAAGGTTCCCCATACATATAATTCATAATGAACAATCAAATAATCGAGCAACTTTGAAATGCTGAAATAACTGATTATCATTCCTAAAATCAAAAGGGATAAGAACTGCCCGTTTGTATAACGATAAAAACTTTTGAACCGTCCGTTGAACAAAAGTTTAAATGCCTTTCTATTAACCTTTTGAAGCGAATAGATAAACTCTTCGTAAAATCCAGCCACAAACGCAACCACTCCGCCTGAAATTCCTGGTACCTTATTGGCCGCACCCATCCCGAGCCCTTTTAGGACTAACCAAGTTTTATCAGAAAGTGAGCGGTTTTCGTACATTGGTTTAGCTCAGAAATTGAGACTCTGCTTAAAGCATCTAATGATCGGCTTCTATTTTATTTGCTGCCACATCTTTATTTACGGCCAATCTTTCCAATAAAAAAATTGTCAGGAAGCCTATAATCGCAAATGTTAAGGCTAAAAGTAATTGTGGGTCAGCGTCGTAATTTTGAGGAAGAATGCTTCGTTCAATAAAGGGAATTTCCTCTCCAGCATGGTTTGTTCTGAATTGAAGTACTTCTTTCCAAGGCCAAATTTTATTTAGCGCGCCCACCATAAAACCAGTAAGAACGGCAAGAGTCATATTTTTATGATGCTTGAACATCCAGTTTAATGCATTTGAGAAAACTTTTAAGCCGAAGATGGCTCCCAAACCAAAGACCAAAAGTTTCCAAAAAGCGCCAAGGAATAAGGAACTATCCATTTTTGTAATGCCATCGCCCAATTGTGTGACGAGGCCGATTACTACGGTATAAGCGCCTAAAAGTAAAAGAATAAAGGCTCCCGAAATTCCGGGAAGAATCATGGCAATAATGGCGATAAAACCCGCCAAAAATAGAAACCAAATACTACCAGGAGAACCTACAGGATCTGCGATTGTTATTAAATAGGATAGGGCGGAAGCTATTATAAGAGCTAATATTACAACAAGCCTCCAATTGGTTATTTGTTTTCCTACATAGATGATGCTAGCGATTACCAGCCCGAAGAAAAAAGACCAAACTATAATAGGGTATTCAGCTAAAAGCCAAGTAATCAGCTTAGCGAGCGATAAAATACTTGTGAAAACACCAAGAAATAGTGCGAGCAGAAAGGATAGGTTGTACTCTTTCCAAGCGTTTAAAAAACCTTTATTTTTCCAAGTTTTAAAAAAACCTAGATCTATTTTGTGAATGGTCTCTATCAGTTCTTCATAAATACCCGAAATGAAGGCAATGGTTCCGCCCGAAACTCCTGGAACAACATCGGCAGCTCCCATGGCAAGTCCTTTGGCGGTAATTAATAAGTATTGGAGGAAATTTCTTTGAGGCATAGAATTTTTGATAAACCCCAAAAGTAATCAATTTAAAGAGATGGGTTTTTGTGTTGCGCTATTATTTGTTTTACCTTCTTCATTCTGAATACCAAAGGGAAAATTTCCTCTATTATCATAACGTATTCAGGCTCCGATTTTAACGCATTTTTTAAATGGAATTCGCCTTTGTCCGCTTCACGTAATGAAAAATAAAGTCCAGATAAACGGTATTCTATCTCAGGGTTTTCGGGATAGAATTCTAGGGCTTGATGAAAATTATTGACTGCGGCCTCATATTCTCCAAGATTGGTAAGAATATCACCTCTTGTGAGCCACGATTCTAGTTCGTAATTACCCAATTCTAGAGCCTTGCGATAGCCAACTTCTGCTTCTTCGAAATGCTTAAGTCGGTTGTTTATTTTAGCATATCGCTTCCAATATTGAACATTTTCTGAATCAATACTTATTGCTTTTTCAATATAATATAGCGCCTTTTGGTATTGTTGGTTCTTATAATGAAAGTCAGTAATTGCAATCCATCCTTTGTCTAGTAGTCCATCTTCATCAACACATTTGGAATAAAATTGAAGAGCGAGTTCGGTATTTCCTAACTTTTCATAACATTTTCCAATACGCAGAAGTGTATAGGAAGTAGGATCGTCCATTCCTAATGTAATCGAATAGTTTTCAATGGCTTCTTCATACCGCTTCATTTTCTCCAGCACTCTTCCTTTTTCGAGGTAAGCACCGATGAAACTATCGTCACTGATAATGGCAAAATCAAAGGCTGCAAGAGCTTTTTTGTAGTCCTTTAGCTCATAATATTGTTTTCCTACTTGATGCCAAGCAACTTCTGAATAAGGATTTTTATTTAAAAAATCATTTAAATAATCAATTGCTTCTTCGTATTCTTCTAAATATTCAAAGCAATAAATAATATTGTACAACGCGGAATAATCTTCTTCGTCTTCCTCTAAACATCGCATAAAATAAATTTTGGCGTGTTCAAAATCTTCCATAAAGAGGTATTCCATTCCTATAAGAGATAGTACGTCTGCTGGATCATCAGTTATTTCTAATGCCTTTTCAAGTAAATTTACAGCTTCTTTATGATTGTCTCTTCGAGAGAAAATATTGGCTTTCTGAATATAGATTTCTTCATTGCTTTGTTCCAATAGGTATAGTCCATCCAAAAGTTCCTCAGCTAGTTCCAGTTTGTTCTCAAAAATGAACATTTCAATTTGAAAAAGCTTTAGATTCGTGGAAGTAGGATGTTGCTCCAATCCAAGTTTGGTGGCTTTTTTCGCAAGTGCAATTTTACCATTTTCAAGATAATGGTGCACTATATCCTCGAATTCCTCTGAATCGAAAAATAGAACACTATTCGTCTTCAGCATGGATTCGAATTTGGTAAGGGAGAAGTTGTTATGCTCATCTGAACTTAATTCCATAGTGCACGTTTTAACGGTTTCTTCTGTATTTAAAGATAATAACGTAAAGGGGAATTCAATAGTTATGCCGTCTTTATTGTTAACGGACTTATCAACATTATTTCATAGGGGAGTGAGCTAATAGACAGCAAGTTAATGAAGTTTTTCTAATTCTCCAAGTCATCCAAAACTTTTAACAGGATTCTGCACCCTTCTTCAATTTCGCCATTAGTAATGGTCAGCGGTGGAGTTATCCTCAGGGCGCAACCTTCGAAAAGCAGCCAAAATAATATAAGTCCTTGTTCTTTGCAAGCGAGAATTACTTGAGTTGCGATTTCTGGAGATTCCATCATTGCCGCCAACATTAAACCCCTTCCACGCACTTCTTTTATCATGGGATGTTTCAGAAGTTTTCTAAAAAGCTTCTCTTTTTCCAGCGTCTGCGGAATAATATCCGTTTCGGTCAATTCCTGAAGTGTGGCCAAGGCGGCGGAAGCAATCACTGGATTTCCTCCAAAAGTAGTGATGTGTCCTAACTTTGGATTGTCTTGTAGCAACACCATTACTGCACGGGAAGCGGTAAAAGCACCAATTGGCATTCCGCCAGCCATTCCCTTTCCCATAACCAATATATCGGGAATAATTCCGAAATGTTCAAAAGCGAAGAGTTTTCCAGTTCTGCCAAAACCAGGTTGTATTTCATCTAGAATCAATAGTGTTCCAGTTTCATCACATCGTTTCCTGACTTTCAATAAATAATCATTCTCAGGTTGAATAAATCCTGCGCCGCCTTGAATTGTCTCCAAAAGAATTGCAGCGGTCTCTGAGGTGATTTTATTTAAATCCTCTTCATTATTAAATGTCACGGGATGACAATCGGGAACCAATGGTTTGAATGCATTCTTCCGTTCTTCAAAACCCATCACGCTCATTGAGCCCATAGTGTTGCCGTGATAGGCATTGTGGGCATATAAAATTTCACTTCTTCCAGTAGCTCGACGTGCGAGTTTTAAAGAACCTTCGATAGCTTCGGTGCCACTGTTTACTAAATAGGTTGTATTTAATTGTGAGGGAAGATTTTCTGAAAGTAGCTTAGCCAGTTCTACAGCAGGTTCTTGAATGTATTCCCCATAGACCATTACATGCAGGTATTTGTCCACTTGATTTTTTATTGCCGAAACAACTCGTGGATGACAATGACCGAGTGTACATGCAGACACGCCCGCTACAAAATCCAAATGTTTACTTCCCGAAGTGTCATATATATAGCTCCCTATGGCGTGTGATATTTCTAAAGCCAAAGGATGTGGGCTTGTTTGGGCCTGGTATTTATAAAAATCTTCTTTCATCTGCCTGTAAAATTTGTTTTTTTAAGAAAATATTTCCACCAAGTTCAACATCGGAATAAAACATCCAATTTTTCATTGAGATAAATAGTTTTAAAGAAATGTGGGATGTTTCGTTCTATTTTTGGAAATAATATAAAGAGTGGATGAAGACAATACTCGACTCTGACTCTTCGCGGACAAAATTATTCATTATTATCTTTCGACGGTATGGAATCTTGCACTTTTTGTCGAGTTGCATTCTTTTTTGCTTCACTTTCCTGCGTTTCAGGCTTGGGATCATCTGGGCGATTTTGAAGGTCTTTCGGGGAGAGCTTTGATTCTTTTGGCAGTTCTATTTTGTCGTCTGGAACATCCTCAAAAAATTCTCCTTCATCCTTAGGAAGGGGAATTCCCGTTATTTTCGGAAGTATGGGGGCCAATTTGCCCTTAAACAAATCTTCAACTGAATATAAACGTTCGTCACCCCGCCAATTAAACCCAGGTAAGAGACGTGCATTTTTAGGAAGCATTGAAGGTGGATAAACCTTTCCTGATGCTTTTTTAATGAATCGAATGCCCGTTATTTGTTGGTTTTCAAGATACATTTGGATAGAGCTGGAAACTGTATTGTCTATGCCCACCAATTCTTCATTATCGTTTCGGGAATAATAAATGACTTGTGTGTTTTTATTAATGTTTACCGTATCTAATTCATTATTTGTAAAAAGCCCGATAAGCCGTTCTCCTTTTACCTGATTGAAGCCCATACTGTCCTTTTGAATTAAAAAGGCATTGTTGAAAACTTTCAGGGTATCCAGTTTATCCGTAAGGGTATCTGACAAAAGATGAATTGTATCACCAGTCATTTGGTTTTCGCCACTCCAAAGTACTGGATTTCGAAGAAGCTTGGTAATTCCTTTTTTTTCATTCACATAAATAGAATCGCATTTTCCGCTCATTGGTTCGGAATTCAATTTTCCGGGCTTAAACATCCGAGCTTTGTAAAATCCTTTGAGAATCCGATTATCTGGTTTTCCTGTCATCTGCAGCGTATCGGCGTGAACATACATGGTATCATTATCTCTTACCGTGATTGCAAGGGCCCTTTTTGTAATAAAAACCGAATCCGTTTTTCGAAAAACTTCTGCATAATGGCCTCGAAGTTCACTCTTGTTTACGGTATCCAATACCCTAATATTATTAGTTGCGGAAGCGAAGCCCTTATTTCGATCAAAAAAGATACTATCGCCATAAAGAGTTCTATTTTCGTAATCTATTTTTGAATTTTTTACGAAATAACCTGTATCGCCACGGGTATCATAATAACCACGTTCGCAGTAAACTGTACTTGTCTCACTTACGATAGTTGATGGACCATAAAGATATGCAGCTCCCGTTTCGGAATAGAAGTCCAGTTGTTGGCTGTTAACCGTGTATTTAGGATTTACGATTTTTACATTCGACAGAAATTGATATTTCTTGCTTTCTGCAAAATATCTACCGGATCTACTGGTCAGCACGCTTGCGGTATCTCGTACCGTTCCTCCAGTTCGATAATACGCTTGTTGTTTTATTCTGTCAAAATAGAGGGTGTCTGTTTCAAGTGTTGTGGTGGGTTCGGTTAAAACCACATTTCCACTTGCAAATGCGAATTGTGTATTGCCATTGTATTCGCCATAATTGCTATGTAAGGATATGGTGTCTCCCTGAGTTAGCCGAACATCTCCATAAGCTTTTACGAAATTACTTTTAATGTAAACAAAAGCTTGATCGCACCACATTTCCACGCCTTCATGGATGATATAGACTTGTCCTGTATCATCTTTTGTATAAATAGCTGCATCGGGAAACTCTGGTCGTCTTTCCAGATACCCTGATTGAATGTCAACTTGCTGTTTTTCCTGAGCGGAAAGACCTGTTCCGAAAAACAAGAGGATAAGAAAAAGAAGTTTATATATCGAAATGGCTTTCAAATGGGTCTTTATTTTTAAATCCTCATATCTTGTCTAACACCTACAAGGTTTTTGAAACCTTTCAGGAGGGTTTTTGAAACTTCGCTGGATAGGAGTTATTAGAAACCTTTCAATTTACCCAATCCTTAATCCCGATGAATGGTTTGTTTTCGGTCTGGACCTACGGAAACGATTTTGATGGGAACTTCCAATTCCTTCTCAAGAAAGTCGATGTAATCGTTCAGTGTCTTTGGCAATTGGGATGATTGATCCATTGCTGTCAAATCTTCATTCCAGCCTTTCATTTCAGTATAAATAGGTGTAACGTTTTCCGCTTCAATGTTGAAAGGAAAATGATGAATTGTTTTGCCATTATAGTTGTAAGCAGTACAAACTTTAAGGTTTTTAAAACCGCTTAAAACATCTGCTTTCATCATAATCAATTGAGTTACGCCATTTACCTGCACGGCATAGCGTAAAGCCACTAGATCCAACCAACCACAACGTCTTGGACGACCAGTTACGGCTCCGAATTCATTTCCGATTTTAGCCATTTTCTCACCTACTTCGTCAAAAAGCTCAGTAGGGAAGGGGCCACTACCCACTCTTGTGGTGTAAGCCTTAAAAATGCCAAAAACGTCTTTAATCTTGTTTGGCGGAATGCCCAAACCGGTGCAAGCTCCAGCAGCGGTGGTATTTGAAGAGGTTACAAAAGGGTAGGTTCCAAAATCTATATCTAACAATGAACCTTGAGCTCCTTCGGCCAGAATGGTTTTTCCGTCTTTTTGAGCCTGATGTAAATACTCTTCACTGTCAATAAACTGAAGTGTTTTCAAAGTTTCTACAGCAGCAAAAAATTCGGCTTCCAGATCGGCTAAATCGTATTGAACATCTACGTTATAAAAAGCAATTATGGCCTCGTGTTTATCGGCCAATGCACGATATTTCTCTTGCCAGTTTTCAAGTTCGAGATCGCCAATACGAATACCGTTACGTCCGGTTTTATCCATATAGGTGGGACCTATTCCCTTTAAAGTTGAGCCTATTTTGGCTTTTCCTTTTGAGGCTTCAGAAGCAGCATCCAACAGTCGGTGGGTTGGTAAAATGAGATGCGCTTTTCTCGAAATACACAAGGTTTTTTTGTAATCAATATTGTATTTATCCAACCCTTCCAATTCTTTGACAAAGACTACAGGATCTATAACGACGCCATTTCCTATAAGGTTCATGGAGTTTTTATGAAATATCCCTGATGGAATTGTTCTTAGAACGTGTTTTATTCCATCAAATTCCAACGTGTGTCCTGCATTGGGACCACCTTGAAAACGGGCTATAATGTTGTAGTTTTTGGTTAAAACATCGACAATTTTTCCTTTGCCTTCGTCCCCCCATTGCAATCCTAGTAATAAGTCAACTGCCATAATTTTTATTGATGATTGTTTCTGTCGGTATTGTTGTCCGGATTTTTTTTAGTTCCGTAGAAATATAGAGAATGATGCGTAATGTCGATATTAAAAACTTCTTCAATAGTTTTTTGAATGGAGTGAATCCGTGGATCACAAAATTCTACTACTTCACCATTAGAGAGGATAACGTGGTCGTGATTACGATCGAAATAAGATTTTTCGTAAAGTGCCTGGTTTTGGCCAAATTGATGCTTCCGAACCAAACCACATTCCAATAACAATTCGATAGTGTTGTACAAGGTAGCACGACTTACCCGATAATTCTTATTCTTCATGTTTATGTACAAAGACTCAATGTCAAAATGGTCGTTGTGGTCATAAATTTCTTGAAGAATGGCGAATCGCTCTGGCGTTCTGCGGTGGCCTTTTTCTCCGAGAAAATCCGTAAAAACTTTTTTTACGATTTCCTGATTGGTTATGTCTGTTTTTGAACTCATATTTCGGATGCAAAGTTACTCAAATTTTAGACTCTGGTTACCTTATCGATTCCGTTTATTTTCTTGATGTTCTCTGCCAAATTATTGAGAATGTTCTTGTTTTTTACCACCACTACAACCTTTCCTGTGAATACCCCGTCGTTACTATCGAAATGAACACTTTTCATATCGATGTGAAGGTAGCTTGAAATTACCTTGGTTACCTCGTTTACCAAACCGATGGTGTCGATTCCGCTGATTGTTAAAATAGCTTTGAATTCTTGTTGCGTCGAATCGATCCATTTGGCAGGCATAATTCGGTAACTGTAATTACTTTGAAGCTGCAGGGCATTGGGGCAATTGGTTTTGTGCACTTTTATTCCTTCATTAACGGTCACGAACCCAAAAACATTGTCGCCCGGAATGGGATTGCAACAATTTGCCATTTTGTAGTCCAGCTTGTCTTCGTTTTTTCCAAAGACGAGTTGGTCAAATTTCTCGGTAATCTCGTCCCGATGAATATCTTCGGGTTTCTCTGGTTTGCGGATTCGGTTCTTGAAGAAGCTGATAAAAGCATTGCTTCTGGAGGCGGCAAAATCTTTCAGTTTTTGGTTGTCGATGATTCCTGCACCCATTCGGTAAAACAAATCTTGACTTGTTTTTACCTTAAAGAAAACCACAAGTTGGTTTACGGTGTTTTCATCTAAATTTATCTTTAACGATTTTAGCTTTCTTGTCAGGATTTCCTTTCCGTGTTCGGCTAATTGTTTTTTCTCATCATTTAGAGATGTTTTGATTTTGGATCGCGCCCTTCCAGTGGTAGCATAGTTTAACCAGTTAGCAGTGGGGCTGGAATTTTCAGAAGTGATTACTTCTACTTGATCACCGCTTTTAAGTTCGTGGCTCAATGGGACCAGCTTTCCATTTACCTTCGTTCCGCGAGTGTGCATTCCAATTTCGGTGTGCACGTGGAAGGCGAAATCCAATGCAGTTGCACCTTTGGGAAGGGAATATAGATCACCTTTTGGCGAAAAGACGAAGATTTCCTTGGCGTATAGGTTCAGTTTGAACTCTTCTACAAAATCTACTGCGCTTATTTCTGAGTTTTCGAGGGTTTCCTGAAGTTTGTTTAGCCAGTCTTCAAGTCCTGCCTCATCTTTTTCTTTGTTTTTGTATTTGTAATGTGCGGCAAATCCTTTCTCTGCGATTTCATTCATTCGCTGGCTTCGGATTTGCACTTCCACCCATCGGCCTTTTGGTCCCATTACGGTAATATGAAGGGCTTCATAACCTGTGGATTTTGGGGATGAAATCCAATCTCGCAGTCGAATGGGATTTGGGCGGAAATGATCTGTAACGATTGAATATATTTTCCACGCGAAGAATTTTTCGTTCTCTGGAGCACTTTTATAAATTATTCGAACGGCGAATTTGTCATAAACCTCATCAAAGCTCACATTCTGCGCGAGCATTTTCCTTCGAATGGAAAAAATGGATTTTGGGCGACCTTTTATTTCATACTGCAATTCTTCGGCATCCAAGGAATCTTTTATCACTTTGTTGAAAGCTTCAATATAGGCGTCTTGTTCTTCTTTACTTTCTTTAATTCGACCTAAAATTTCGACATAGACTTCGGGTTCTGTAAATTTTAAACCCAAATCTTCTAGGTCTGATTTTATGTTGTAAAGGCCGATACGATGGGCGAGGGGTGCATAAATATAAAGTGTTTCTGAAGCAATTTTGCGTTGCTTGTCTGGCGGCATGGAATCCATGGTTTGCATATTGTGCAAACGATCTGCGATTTTGATGATTATTACACGAATGTCCTCGTTTAAGGTAAGGAGCATTTTTCGAAAGTTTTCGGCTTGCATCGAGACATCTTCTGACATCGTGATGCTGGCAATCTTGGTAAGGCCATCCACAATTCGGGCGACAGCTTTTCCAAACTGGTTCTCAATGTCTTGAACAGTATAATCGGTATCTTCTACCACGTCGTGCAAAAGCGCTGCGGCGATGGAAGTAGCATCTAAACCAATCTCAGAAGCGACGATTTTTGCGACGGCTATTGGGTGGAAGATATAGGCCTCACCACTCTTACGGCGTTGGTCTTTGTGGGCCTCAACGGCAAGGTCAAAGGCACTGCGAATCAGTTTTTTATCTTCCTTGCTAAGGGTGCGATAACTGATCTTTAGCAGCTGTTTATACTGCTTGGTGATTTCCTTGTTTTCTTTTTCTAATGCGGCTTCTGTCATAAACCTAAAAGTACTGATAAGAAATTTAATTGGCAAGAAAATGTTTTTAGAGGGGAGGGGGGAGATTTGAAATGTGAGATTTGAGATGTGAGATTTGAGATTTGTGATTTGAGAGATGGGTTGACCACTTCATAATTATTTCTGCGTTATGAATGCAATAGGTTTAGAGAAGCGAGTGTAAAGGGCGACAATTGGACTTTGTCTCGGAATTGAGTCTCGGTGTCTCGGAATTGAGTCTTGGTGTTTCGGAATTGGGTCATGGTCTGCCATAATTGCATCTTGGGATGATGGAATCGCATCTTGTTGCTTCTAAATGGAGTCTGGGGCACGCGGAGACTGTTGCGTTAGTCTGGTATTTCTGGGTTATGCCTTATTCCGAGATCTACAATTGTCTGGAACTTTGTATTCAATCATTTTGGGCTAATTGTTATTTAGGAGAATTATTGTGGGTGAAGCTGGCTGACGGTCTGATATTGGCTGGAGGGCACGAGCGGGACCCTCGCGCAAGCGGGGGTTTTCAAAACACATATTTAATTTAATGGAATCTTAATTCCGGAAATGAAATAATCTGGATTATCCGTGCCAAAAGCCATATATATGTATAGATTGCCATTTTTTATTATTGGTGAAGCAAACGCGCCCAAATGGTCCCAAGCCCAATCATAAATAGGGTATTTGTGATATAGTTGGACGGGATTTACTAATAACGGACTTCGACTATCGTGATTCCATTCCCCATTCCAGTTCATTAACCCATATTCTCTATTGTTTGATGTTAAATAGTTTGAAGTTACTTCCTCGCTACCTAATAATATATATAACTTTGAATTGAACTGAAGATACGATGCGTCGTCAGCCTTGCCTCTTAAATAACCGCTATTTAAAGTTCCTTTATGTATCAATTTTGAAGATTCAATACTTTGGTTGTTATCTAAAGCGCCCAATAAATCAGTAGCAACTATTTCGTGGATTTCTCTATCTATAAAATTTGGATTTCTTTTGTGAAAAAGTATTCTGAATTTATTTTCGAATTTTGTAAGGCTTAATGGGAAACTATTTTGGTTTTCCCCGTGCCAGTTGGGAATCATAATCTCTTTTGGTTGTTGTATGATATTAAGGTTTTCATCTATAATCATATATGCTGAAGTATAATTGTCGTTGGATTGTTGCACACCTAATAAGACAAGAAAATTTCCATTTTCTAATTTGTACGGGTTATCGGTAGAAAAAACGTTGCCACTTGTTTTTGCAAAGGGTATCATATCTGTACTTAATATCTTTTCATCGTGAAATGTCCAATCTTCTAAATTATTGCTAGTTGCATAATAAATACTTCTTTTGGTGTGAGCTCCAAAAACTACCGGCGTTAAAAGAATATATGTGCCATCAGATTTTTCAATAATACCTCCTGGTTGAATGTAATTAAAAACCCCTTCGGTTACTTGGGTAGGATAAGGGTTGAATAGTGGGCGGTCGTTAATGATGTCGTAATTTATAAACGGATTAAAAAACTCTATTGTTGCGCCCACATTTTTGTCTAAATTTCCCAAATAAGTCTGACCTAATTTAATCCAACCATTTACCAGATCAACATTTTCTATTTCGATTACCGTAGAACCCTCACTACCCTGCATTACAAACCAACTATGGCCGTTATTGGCCTGATTGAGTAAATTCTCAATCTTTGGATAGTTAGTTTTAATTCGATTGTTTACATTATCGTATTCTAATATTTCAATCGGATTCTCTCGCTTTATGTTGTTGAATTTATCTGAAATTAAAGCATTGGAAAAAAGGTTGTTGAGACTACCTTCTGGAAACGTTTCTTCAGAATCAGTTTCCGTTTCATTTGGTTCTAGTGGTTTTAGGTCATCACTACTACAAGAGACAATGAATGAAATAACAATAATAAGCGAGAATATTTTTTTCATATTATAAATGGGAAATGGGTTGGTTTTAATTCGCTACAAGATGTGTATAAACAACTGGTCCCATAAATCACGGCGCTTACATTCCATAGCTACGGAAGTCCATAGTCGTTATTCAAATATATATAAAATCGTCTATTTTCTTAAGACCACTTTCGGGTTAAGCATGCAAGAGTTTTTAGCTGGGCGAGTTGTTTTGTATGTTCTTAAACGGCGGCAATCACTGAAATCTCAACATTTACAGATTTTGGCAATTTGGCTACTTGTACCGTTTCGCGGGCTGGGGCGGTGGCTTCTTTAAAATAGCTGCCGTACACTTTGTTGATGGCGGCGAAGTTGTGCATATCGCTTATGAAAATAGTGCTTTTTAATACATTTTCAAACGTCATTCCAGCTTCGGTAAGGATGGCTTTTAGGTTTTTCATCACGAGGTTTGTTTCGGTTTCTATGTCATCCAATACTAAGTCTCCTGTTTTGGGGTCGATGGCAATTTGTCCTGAAGTGAAGAGCATTCCGTTTTTAAGGATTGCTTGGTTGTATGG
>JBLWTS010000073.1:0-18161 GCA_048270045.1 Aequorivita sp. | reverse complement strand
ACTATGGCAGTCGCTGCGTTTATTCATCATGCAAACGATCCTTTTGGCATCAAGGAAAAGGCTCTTCTTTTTGTGATAGCGTTTGTTTCTATCGCTCTTTTAGGGCCTGGGAAGTTTTCAATCGACAGAAAGTAATATTTTGTCTAAGAAGATTTTGGCTGTTAGGGAGAATTAATTAAGAATTTTTACTAGCATCTCCTTCAATAAATCACCTTGTGAAAGATTGGCGGCACCAACACCTTTGCTTTTCATATCTACTTCGCGAATTACTGCAAGGGCAGCACTTACCTTTTTCATAGGTAAGTTTCTTGCCGCTGTTTGATAATCCTTAATAAAAAAAGGATGCACACCAAGTACCTTGGGAGCATCCGCTTTGTTGGTCAAAGCGTGATACTTTAAAAGCTTTGCGAAGAAACCATACAATATACCAATGGTTACTGCCAGCGGATTATTCTTAGGATTCTGTGAGAAATACTGAACGATAGCGAAGGCCTTTTTCATATCGCGTTCACCAATAGCATTCTGAAGCTCAAAATTATTGAAATCCTTACTGATGCCGATGTTTTCCTCAATGAGTTGCGGAGTAATCTGTTCCCCAGGCTTTAAGATGAGTTGGAGTTTTTCAAGCTCATTGTTTACTTTGCTCAAGTCATTGCCCAGAAACTCTACCAACATCTGGGCGGCTTTTGGAGTAATGGTGTACCCCTTTCCTGCCAGAACTCGCTTAATCCAATCGGGAACTTGATTGTCATAGAGTTTTTTGCTTTCAAATATTACGCCCGTTTTGGCAATCTCCTTTGCCAGTTTCTTACGTTTATCTAGGGTTTTATACTTATAGCAAAGCACCAAAATCGTTGTAGGTTGTGGATTCATAGCATAACCCACCAAATTTTCAATCGTTCTTGACAAGTCTTGTGCTTCCTTTACCATAACCACCTGTTTTTCCGCCATCATAGGATACCGCTTGGCATTGCTCACGATATCTTCCACTGAAACATCCCTACCGTAAAGGACCATTTGATTAAACCCTTTTTCTTCCTCGGTCAGCACATTTTCTTCTATATATTTTGAAATCCCATCAATATAATAGGGCTCTTCACCCATTAAAAAATAAATGGGTTTAATATTCCCATTTTTAATATCGTTGATTATGGATTTTACTTTGTCGAGGGGCATAGGGGTTAGGGGTTAGAGGTTAGAGGTTAGAGGTTAGAGGTTTGTCAAGTTAAAAATCGATTTATATTTTCTCTGTGTCCTTGGCGCCTCTGCAGTTAACTTTTACCATTGATATATTTCTTTGCTTTTGTTTCTTGAACATTGAATATTGAACATTGAATATTGAATATCGAATATTGAATATTGAATATTGAATATTGTGAATTATTTGGAATTTGGAACCTACCTATTGAAATTTACTACTTTTACCAGATGCAAAAACTAAACTTCCCTGAATATTCCTTTCGCTTCAAAAATAGCGAAAATAGAGCGATGGTTTTTGACGAAATCAGAAAAAAGTTTGTGGTACTCACTCCCGAGGAATGGGTTCGGCTGCACGTGGTCCAGTTTCTTTTAAAAGAACACCAATATCCAAAAGGCCTTATTAATGTTGAGAAACAATTAAAACTTAACAACACAACCAAACGATACGATATTGTAGTTTTCAATAAAGACGGTACCGTGTTTATGATAGTGGAATGCAAGGCTCCTTCCATTCCCATTTCGCAACTTACTTTTGATCAAATTGCGCGGTACAACCTAACTTTAGATGCACAATACCTAATGGTTACCAACGGTCTGGAGCATTATTTCTGTCAGATGGATTTCAAAAATAAACGCTATAACTTTTTAAAAAATGTTCCAAACCCAAATATACAAAACTCATAAAATAGTCCTGAGCAAAGGTTACGGAGTGAATTTTAGTATGCGTAAGAATGTTGAATTCTATTCCAAAGCAAAGGTTGCTGAGTGAATTTCAGTGCGCGAAGCAAAACTGAAATTAGTACCGAAACCCCGGCTTTTTAACTAAATTTGATCCCGTGAAAATCGCCATAGTCATTTTAAACTGGAACGGAAGGCAGTTGTTAGAAAAATTCCTTCCCTCAGTGCTGAGGCATTCCTCCGATGCCAATATCTATGTCGCTGACAATGCTTCTACAGATACATCGGTGACCTTTATCTCTGAAAATTTCCCGACCATAAAAATTATCCAAAATGCCGTAAATGGTGGTTATGCGAAAGGATATAATGAGGCTTTAAAAAATCTTTCTGAAGATATTTTCGTGCTTTTAAATAGCGATGTAGAAGTTACGGAAAATTGGTTATCCCCGATTATTTCCGAATTCAAAAAGGACTCTTCTGTCGTAGCGGCACAACCGAAGATATTGGATTTCAAAAACAAAGAATATTTTGAATACGCTGGTGCCGCAGGTGGTTTTATAGATAAATATGCATACCCTTTCTGCCGAGGTCGGATTTTTGATACTTTGGAAATAGACACTGGTCAATATAATGACACTTCTCAAATTTTCTGGGCTTCAGGAGCTTGTCTTTTTGTGAGAGCTTCATCTTTTAGAGCGATTGGTGGCTTTGACGAAGATTATTTTGCACATCAAGAGGAAATCGATTTGTGCTGGCGTTTGCAAAATTTGGGAGGAAAAATACTGTTTATTGGAGGGGCAAAGGTGTTTCACGTGGGTGGAGCCACATTAGCTTCTTCCAATCCACAAAAAACGTTTTACAATTTTAGAAACTCACTTTTAAACCTTATCAAAAATGTATCAGGAAATAAAGTTTATGGAATAGTTTTCATAAGAATGGCCTTGGACGGAATTGCTGGTCTTCAATTTTTATTCAAAGGAAAACCAAGACATTTCCTCGCTGTCATCAGAGCTCATTTCAGCTTTTATTTCCTACTGACAAAATTCATAAGAAAACGAAGTAAAATTGCTTCAGATAAAAAATATTTCCAAGTGAAATCTATTGTATTTCAATATTTTATACTAGGGAAAAAACATTTCAATCAACTTTAGGAAATATACCTAAAGTATTGTTAATCGTTCTTAGACTGAGTACGAATTTAATAATTTTGGTGCTCTAAGATTCTATAATTACAATCTAACATTAAACCTAAACACTATGAAAAAATTATTAATTCTGGTTATGGTCTCGAGTATCGCTTTCACTTCTTGTGTCTCCAATAAGAAGTATGCAGAACTTGAGGCAAAACAAAAAAACACCCAAGACCTATTAAATACCTGTACGGTAAAATTGAACGACTGTCTTACTGAAAGAGCGGCAGCTACGGTAAGAGCCAAGCAACTTGAAGAGCGTTTGGCGGATATGAGAAAGACAAATGAGGATCTTATCCAAAGTTCGAAAGATATGACAATGTTGACTTCCAAAGGAGCGACGAATCTTGAGAAAACCCTAGAAAGTCTTAAAGAAAAGGATCTTAAAATTTCCCGTTTGCAGGATGCTGTAAACAAGAAGGACAGTGTAACCCTAGCTTTAGTTACAAGTCTTAAAAAAGAAGTTGGAATAAACGATCCAGACATTGAGATCAATGTGGAAAAAGGAGTTGTTTATATTTCACTTTCGGACAAGGTACTTTTCAAAACTGGAAGCTACGAAATTTCAGGAAGAGCAAATGAAATCTTAGGAAAAGTTGCAACAGTAATCAACGGAAAGCCTAATTTCGAAGCGATGGTTGAAGGCCATACCGACAACGTTCCTTATAACCGCGGCGGAGTTTTAATAGACAACTGGGATCTAAGTGTAAAACGTGCTACTGCAATTGTACGAGCCCTACAAGGTCTAGGAATTAACCCAGACAGATTGGTTGCTGCTGGTCGTGGAGAATATGATCCATTGGTGCCAAACACAACTGCTGAAAACAGAGCAAAAAATAGACGTACTCGGATTTTGGTCCTTCCAAAAATTGACCAATTCTACGATATGATCGAAAAGGAAATGAAAACCCTTGAATCCCAAGGATAATAACTTCCAAGAATTTTTGAAAATGAAACCCGGCCCAGAAAGCCGGGTTTTTCATTTTGTTAAACAAATGGATTATTCACATTGCTTTTAGTATCTTAGTCACAAGATTAATAAGAGTATTCAAATACTGAATAAATGGACGATTTCACCACCAACTGGACACACCAAGAACTAAAGGCCTATATTTTATTATATTGTGCCAATGCTGATTTTATAGTTTCCCCCGAGGAAAAAAAATATATCAAATCTAGAGTTGGAGAAAAAGAATATCAGAAAATCCACAAAGAATTTGAAGAAGATAATGACTATCAACAAATTCAAAAAATAAATGCCGCTATAGAGCGATTCGATTATTCAAAAGAAGAAATAGACGAGGCTTTTCGAAGCATAAAGGCTCTTTTTCTTTCCGATGGAGAAATGGATATCCTCGAGGAGAATATTTACAGAGGTCTAAAGCATTTGTTACAGAAATAAAATTCGTCGGATAAACTTCGGCTTATCCTCAAATTATAAATCAAGACTTCCCTTCCCTTCCCGTATCACTACAGGTTCATCGCCCGTAAGATCAATTACTGTAGAAGCGATGTTTCCTCCGTAACCGCCATCAATCACAAGATCTACTAAATTATCCCACTTTTCAAGAATTAATTCGGGATCGGTAGTATATTCAATCAATTCATCTTCATCTCTAATGGAAGTGGAAATTATTGGATTGCCTAGCTCTGCTACTATTGCGAGCGCAATTGCATTATCAGGAACCCGGATTCCCACTTCCTTTTTCTTTTTGAAAACGGTAGGTAAATTATTGTTTCCTGGAAGAATAAACGTATAAGGTCCTGGTAAATTCCGTTTCAATAGCTTAAATGTCGGGGAATCAATTTGTTTCACATAATCACTTAAATTGCTCAAATCCTCACAGATAAATGAAAAATTTGCCTTTTCAAGTTTTACTCCCCTTAGTTGCGCCACGCGCTCCATTGCACGGTTATTTGTGATGTCGCAACCTAAAGCATAAACCGTGTCACTTGGGAAAATTATAACTCCACCATCACGGAGAATCTTTACAACCCGCTTAATCTCCTTTGGATTCGGGTTCTCTTCATATATCCTTATAAATTCTGCCATAATTAGATTTTTGTCTTAAATATAAACAATTTTATTATGAAACCGCTGGTGGTTATTAGGGTACGAGGTAAATTAGTGGAAACTCAATAACTCAAAAACTCATAATCCAATTTACTCGACAATCTTCAACTTCGCAAAACGAAGCAACAGTTTTTTAAATCCTCCATTCTCGAAATCAATTTCCGCTTTGGTGTCTGCTCCTACCCCTTCAATGCTTAGAATCTTTCCTTTTCCGAATCGAACGTGTTCCACCATCATCCCAATCTCCAGATTGGCATCCTTGGCACTGAAATTTTTATCAGCGCTGCTGGTTGCGGGTCTTAACTTTCTCAATTTTCGAAGCTGTTCCTCAGTTGGTCCCTTTGGCGGATTACTGGCGACGGGTTTTTTTAGGCGAAGCTTGCTGTGGTCTACCTCATCAAAAATATCAGCATCGAGTAAAGGTTTGTAACGATTTTCTGTAATTGGTGTTAAATACTCCAAAAAACTTTCGTCAATTTCTCCAATAAATCGGCTTGGTTCAGCATCAATCAATTTCCCCCAACGGTATCGGGACTGGGTGTAGGTTAAATACGCTTGCTTTTCGGCACGAGTTAAAGCCACATAAAACAACCGTCGTTCCTCTTCCAATTCGCTTCGAGTGTTCATACTCATCCCGCTTGGAAACAGTTCTTCCTCCATCCCCACAATATAAACGTACGGAAACTCCAACCCTTTGGCTAAATGAACGGTCATTAAAGCTACTCGATCGTCATCGCCTTTATCGTTATCCAAATCAGTCGCCAAAGCAACATCCTCCATAAATTCTGCCAGAGAGCCTGTTGCGTCCGCAATTTCTTTTTGTTCCTCCACAAAATCACGCATCCCGTTTAACAGCTCCTCAATGTTTTCAATTCGAGCTATCCCTTCTGGCGTACCATCTTTCTTCAGTTCTTGAAACAATCCCGTTTTCTTGGTAACGTGTTCAGTAATTTGAAAAGCATCCATATTCTGATTTACTATTTGAAAGCTTTCAATGGTCGTCACAAAATCTTGCAGCTTACTCTTCGTTCCCGAATTAATTTTCAAATCAATCCTGTCAATGTTTTTCATCACTTCAAAAATGGAACGATTGTAATGGTTTGCAGCCACAATTAACCGCTCCATCGTGGTTTCCCCAATACCTCGAGCCGGATAATTGATAATCCGTTTCAACGCCTCCTCATCTTTCGGATTCAGCACCAATCGCAGGTATGCCAGGACATCTTTTATTTCTTTTCGCTGGTAAAAACTGAGCCCGCCATAAATTCTATACGGAATATCCTTCTTCCGAAGCGCATCTTCCATAGCGCGGCTTTGGGCATTGGTTCGGTATAAAATTGCAAAATCACCATCCTTCATTTGGTGGTTCATTTTATTCTCAAAAATGGAACTTGCCACAAACCTGCCTTCGTCTCCATCCGTCATAGTCCGGTTGACAAGAATTTTATTTCCATCATCATTCGCCGTCCAAACTATTTTGTCGAGCCGAGTTTTGTTTTTTTCTATAATGTTGTTCGCCGCGTTTACAATATTCTTAGTGGAGCGGTAATTCTGTTCCAGCCGATACACTTTCACATCTTCATAATCCTTCTGAAAATTCAAAATATTATTGATGTTGGCACCGCGAAAAGCATAGATGCTTTGGGCATCATCGCCCACCACACATATATTCTGAAACTTATCGGAAAGTGCACGAACAATCAAATACTGGCTGTGGTTGGTATCTTGGTACTCATCTACCAAAATATAACGGAACCGATTCTGGTATTTCGCCAAAACCTCTGGAAACTTTGTTAAGAGTTCGTTTGTTTTCAGCAATAAATCATCAAAATCCATTGCGCCTGCCTTGAAGCATTTATCCACATACGACTTATAAATATCGCCCAGTCGGGGCATTTTCGCCATTGCATCCGCCTCCATCAATTCGGGATTATTGAAATATGCCTTTACAGTTATCAAACTGTTTTTATAAGAAGAAATGCGGGAATACACCTGTTTGTATTTATAAATATCCTTATCCAACTGCATTTCCTTGATAACCGCTCGGATGACGCTCTGCGAATCCTGGGTGTCATAAATCGTGAAGTTTGAAGGGTAGCCAAGCTTTTCGGCCTCAAACCGAAGGATTTTCGCAAAAATACTGTGAAAAGTTCCCATCCAAAGGTTTTTCCCTTCGCTGGCACCTACGATTTTTGAAATCCGACTTTTCATTTCCCGAGCGGCCTTGTTGGTAAAGGTCAATGCCAATATATTAAACGGATCGACACCTAGCGACATCAAGTGTGCAATCCGAAATGTGAGCACTCGAGTCTTACCCGATCCTGCACCCGCTATTACTATCATTGCCCCGTCCTTTTGCAGTACTGGCGCAAGCTGAGCCTCGTTAAGTTGTTTTAAATACGCTTCCAAATCATCTGTTTTCTACAAGTTGTGAAAATAGCCATTATCACGGTTTTTAACCCAATTATACGTGACAAATTATAAACAATGCTGCCTAAGAGGAAAACTTAAATTGGATCGTTAAATAGTGTTAATCCATTTTCTCACACAATCTCTACCCTTTCCAACTAGGTTAAGAACCGCAACTCTTTCAGTCGGTTTTTAAAATGCAAGAGCCTTTTTTTCTCACGCAAAAATAATTCCATCTGCCATAACCTCAAGTTTGTCTTACTTAATGTCAGTTTCATCTCACACAACGCTAATTTTATTTTACTCACGAACAAATCTGTCTTACGCAACATCAACTTTATCTCGCGCAATAGCAAGAGTGTCTCACGTAAAATCAATTTTATCTCACTCTTCATTAATTTTGTCTTACTCTAAGTTAATTCCGTCTCGTTAAATGTCAAATTTATATTCAAATAGAACCTCTTTATCTTCCTTTGAAACAATTTGAAGGTTACTGCTGGGATTATAATCCTTCCTACTGAAGTTAGATTATCTTGAATCAGGGGTTCGAACAGACTTCATTCGCTAATTACTTTTGATCATTTCAAAAACAGAACACTTGAAATTAATAAATAGGAACACTCTTATTGAGAATCATAGCAGATAGGGTTTGCCGCCCAGATATTTTTTCAAATTATGTTTTATTTTAAATATCTTTATAGAAACTAAAAAAAATTAAATCTATGGACGAGGTTCTTTCTTTCTTGGGTCAAATCCCTTGGTGGGCTTGGATACTTATTTTTTTGCTCATCGTTGCCATTCGGGATATATTTTTCAATAAATACCATGCCGTTAGCCATAACTTCCCTGTTATTGGGCACATTCGGTATATGTTGGAAAGCATTGGCCCCGAACTCAGACAGTATATCGTCGCCAACAACCGTGAAGAACTTCCTTTCAACCGTATTGAACGTGGCTGGATTTATGCTTCGGCAAAAAACGAAAATAATTATGAAGGCTTTGGAACGGATCGCGATATTTATAAACCAAGTTACATTTTCATAAACAACTCGCTGCTTCCCTTCAAGATTGAAAAAGACAATCCAAACTATAAAAACCCCTATTTTTTGCCTTGTGCCAAAGTAATGGGCAGTTATAACAAGCGGAAACGACCGTATCGCCCCACTTCGATAATTAATGTTTCGGCGATGAGTTTTGGCTCGCTTTCTGCGCGAGCGGTGGAAGCTCTTAACAAAGGTTGTGCTATGGCCTATTGTTACCACAATACAGGCGAAGGCGGCCTTTCACCCTATCATAAAAACGGCGCCGATGTTGTGTTTCATTTCGGAACTGGATATTTCGGAATTCGTGATGACCATGGAAATTTTTCAATGGAGAAACTCGTCAAATTGGTCAACGATAATCCGCAAGTAAGAGCGATAGAAGTAAAACTTTCACAAGGTGCGAAACCAGGAAAAGGTGGTGTGTTGCCTGGCGCAAAAATCACTCCTGAAATTGCTGAAATACGGCACGTTCCGCTGGGGAAAGACGTTCTTTCCCCACCACGACATTCCGCGTTCGACGGAATCAGAGGTTTAGTTGAATTTGTAGAAAGTATCGCTGAAGCTACTGGCTTGCCTGTTGGTATCAAATCGGCCGTAGGTCGCTCCAATGAGTGGATTGAATTGGCAAAAATAATGAAGGAAACAGGCACTGGCCCCGACTTTATAACCATTGACGGTGGCGAAGGTGGAACGGGAGCTGCACCACCAAGTTTTGCCGATCACGTTTCCTTGCCTTGGCTTTATGGGTTTGCTGAAGTTTATAAAATCTTTAAAAAGCACGACCTCTGTGAACGAATCGTTTTTATAGGAAGCGGTAAATTGGGCTTCCCCGCCCCTGCTGCAATGGCCTTTTCAATGGGAGCCGACTTGATTAACGTAGCTCGCGAGGCGATGATGTCTATCGGTTGTATTCAAGCGCAGCTATGTCACACCAACCGATGCCCCACAGGAATTACAACTCAAAACAAGTGGTTGCAGCGCGGTTTGAATGTTCAAGATAAATCGGTTAGAGCGCACTTCTATTTTAAGAACTTCAGAAAGGAACTGATAGAAATGACTCACGCCTGTGGTTATGAACACCCGTGCCAGTTTACCATGGACGATGTCGATCTTGCCGTAGGCGACAAAAACCTTATCAAAACCTTGGCGGAATCATTTATGTATCACAAATGTCCTGTGCCTTTTGAAAGTGTAAAGGAGCTTTCCAAATGTCAATATTTGGGAGGAAATTACCACGAGAAAGAAGCGAGAAAAGAAGTAAAAACAATGAAGAAGGAAAATTTAGTTCGTTATTAATACTCGTTTCGAAACTATTTACAGAAAAGTAAAACCCTGTTTAAAATCCAATTTTAGACAGGGTTTATATTATAGTCAATAACTTAGTTTTTCTTAGTCTCACATTATTTGTGTGGCAATTCAAAAGAGTCTATTTTTGAAATCTTATTATTATTCTATGACCGAAGTAACACAAATTATCAGTTATGTAGCCTATCTTTTACCAGCGATTGTCGTTGGAATTGTTGCCTATTATTTTTTTAAGAGTCACACCGCCAATGAAGAAGGCAGACGAAGATTTCTTATTCAAAAAGAAGCACAGAAACAAGTTTTACCCCTTCGTCTTCAGGCTTATGAACGCATTACGTTATTTCTGGAAAGAATAGACCCTACTAAGTTATTAGTCCGCATCAAACCCTTTTCAGATTCAAAAGATGACTACGAGAATTTATTGGTAAGAACCATAGAGCAAGAATACGAGCATAACCTCACGCAACAAATTTATGTAAGCTCAGAATGTTGGAACCTACTGGTTGCTACTAAAAATGCGACCATTCACGTGATTAGACAAGGTTCTATGCACGAGAAAAACGGCGATGTCGATAAAATGCGTCAAGGAATTATTCAAAATTTTATGGAAGAAATAAGTCCATCCCAAAAGGCGCTTACCTACGTAAAAGGCGAAGTGTCTGAACTTTTCTAAGGCAAGTGCTACTTTCTTTAAATTTTAATTTCGTTGAGTTCACTATTTTTCTGTTTCGCATAGTGAAAGCCTCGATCCCACCATTGGGTCATTTTTTCCTTATCAAAAATCAACGAATTGGTCGTTAGCACTGTCGGGGTATAATATAGGTTAATTATTACGTCCTTATTGGCGGCGACAAACTTCCCTATTCGTATGTTTTGCTTTTCAATTCTATCCACCATAAAGCTATGAATATCGGTGAGCAATGTAAAAGCATTTTTTGAAGGAAGGCGATTGTAATAAGTGACCTCTGTTTCTAAAATAATAACATCTACAGTTGTTGCGCCACGATTTATGGCCTCTTCAATGGGCACCATACTCCCAAAACCGCCATCTGCATACTCGCAACCATCTTTTTTGACGAGACTCATAAAAGGTGCAAAATTGGACGAAATCCATATCCAATCGCAGAAATCATTATATTCAAAATCGTTAACAGATTTGTATTCTACTTGGTTCAATGAAAGATTTGAAACGGTTACCACGACTTCCTTTTCCGAAGCTTTCAACTTTTCAAACTCTGCTTCGGTAAAACTTCCTTCTATTAGTTTTCGCAGGTTTAAACTTTCCCCAAAAGTCTTTTTACCTTTTAGGAAGTTCATCAGCACAGTGAAATGGGCTATGGCAATTTGCCCGCCACCAAATTTATCTTCTTTAATCACAAACGGACAACTACTGAAAATGCTGTGCTGATTGACCGAGGTATAAACTTCTTTAACTTTATCAACTTGGTTAAGCGCTAAATGCGGAATTAAAAGACTTCCGGTGGAGGTGCCGACGAAAATATCGTAATTGAGCTTCATTTCATCAATTAAATATTGAGCCACTCCGCCTGCAAATGCACCTTTGCTGCCACCACCTGAAATAACCAATGCCCTCATTCCTTTATAATTGACGTTAAATAGCTTGCTGCCCTTTCAGAAACTTGGTTTTTAAGCGCTTTCACTTGATCGTAAAACTCCTTTTTCTGAATGACTTCTTTCATAATTTCTTTTGAAGATTTTGCGAAACGCCATGTAGGATGAATACAAGCTTCAAGCAAGTTTTTAAGCGTCTCCGAGTCCCAGAGTTCAAGTTGGTTTACATACTCAAATGCTTTTTCCCGGATTTCAAAACTGTATTCTAGTGAGGTGTAATGTTTTAATTCCTTCAAGTAATTCTCCTTTGTAGAATTGTGATAATTGTCTGTAATCAACGCCAAAGCGAGCCATAGCTGACGAATATTTTTATTTTGAAAACCTTCAACACCTTCTGTTTGGTCAAGATATTTCGCTCTATTCTCGGGGAAATGCGCCCATGTTTGATACAATGCGGCTTCCATAGTTACATAGGAATCGTCATTTAACAAACTTTCGTACTCTTCTTGAAGTTCTATTGGAATGATTTGAAGCGAGAGCGCAACGGCCTGGCGAACATATAGGTTATTACTTTCAAGTGCTTTACGATAGAGCGGCAACGTCTCTGAAATAGGCTCTTCTGCAAGTTGATAAACCGCCTCCTGCCCAATAAAATCATTTGGAAAAGTAAGTGCAACTCTTAACTGTGCTTTTTTATCCTTTAATGGAACGGCACGCAAAGCGGACACTTCAAAGTAGTTTTTGATGAAATTGGACTTCATCAGCGATTGATAGGCTTCTTCACTCTGAAAAGCACTTTGATGCAACCAGTTTTCTTCAAATTGCGTAACATCAATTTCAGAAAGAGCTTTCACCTCGTTTAAAAAATCGTCTGTGGAAACATTTTGGTATTTATACTTTTCAAGATAGTTTTTAATCGCCGTCTTAAAGCTCGCATCCCCTATTGTTTCCCTTAAAATATGAAGTGCCCAAGCTCCTTTCTGATAAAACGTAAGCGAACTAGCCTTGGGATTCAGCAAGGATTCGCCTTTGCCTTCATCGCTTAAGGACTTTAGTTGTTCTGCCGATTGATATAATTGCCAATAGTAATAATCGTCTCCAAAAATTTCTTTTTCAGCCAACAAAGCGTAATAAGTAGCAAAACCCTCCTGTAACCAATGATCTGAATCCGACTTTGCCGTTATCATATCGCCAAACCATTGATGAGCCAGTTCGTGAGCGTTTACGTTTATATAATTTCGGTCGTTGAAACCCGTGGAATCCACCATAAAAGCTTCTGAAAAAAAAGTGGCGGTTGTATTTTCCATTCCTGCGTAAAGAAAATCCCTGACG
This sequence comes from Aequorivita sp., assembly GCA_048270045.1. Taxonomy (GTDB): domain Bacteria; phylum Bacteroidota; class Bacteroidia; order Flavobacteriales; family Flavobacteriaceae; genus Aequorivita. The sequence goes on along the minus strand of JBLWTS010000073.1, from coordinate 5,358 downwards.
GGGACTTGCTTGTAGTTTTGCCACGGATATGGAACTCCTATTTCTGTTTCTAAATAGTCGAAAATCCTTTTGCTATAGCGAAACGTTGGTTCTACTTTTAAGGAATCTTGGGGTTTATAATACAATTCAAGGGGAATTCCAGAATTTGAAACGAGGTCTTTCTTATTGAAATCTCCAATGGCGAAGGCTACTAGATAGCTTGACATTGGGTTCTTCATATCGAAATTCCATTGAGACCAATTTTCAAAGCCTCCATCAACATCCTTTAATTTCCCGTTCGCAACAACCGTTAAATCGTTAGGTGCAATAATTTGAAGGTCGAATTCAATCTTATCATTTGTATCGTCAATGCTGGGCAACCAATGGGAAGTGTATTTACCTTGACCTTGAGTCCAAGCTTGTTCACCAAAAAAATATAAGGTTTGTTTAGGTTTCATTTTATAGGAAAAGAGTGCCGTGTAGTTGGTCTCTTTTTTGAACTTTCCAATAAGCCAAATTTTATTTTCTGTCGTCTTAATTTCAAAATGATTGTCAGCAACAGCGAGCAATTGAGCGTTATGAGCATCCATATATATTGAATCCACATTTTGCAAAACACGAAAATCAACCGTCATATTTCCCGTTATCTCCATAGTGGAAAAACTAGGTTCTATCTCTGCTTCAATCCTAAAAAAATCTACAATGCCTGTTTGCTGTGCGAGTACTTGCACATTAAAACCAAAACCGAAAAGTATCTGGAAGAAAAGGAATAACGAAAGACTTCGCCAACGGTCGCTGATTCTCAATTTCAAAAAAGAAAGCATAAAAAAAGGTTATTCTTGACTCTCAAAAATAACCTTTTTAAAATCTATGAAGCGGAATTTTCTAATCTAATATAATTCGTTTTACACCAGAACCATAGGAATTTTCAATGTTCAAGAAATAAATGCCTGAGGAAAGACTTGTAACGTCAAAGGAAAAGTTGTTCAATTCTGTTGACGATTTAAAATAGAAGGTCTTCACGCTTCTGCCATCTACCGTATTTATAGTAACGCACGTATTTGCATCTGGAAAATCTGCGCGTATCTGAAACAGCCCATTTGCAGGATTTGGAAACACAGAAATATCATAAACTCTTACATTGTCAATGGGTTCAACCCCTAATATATTCCCATAAATCATTGGGTTATTGCTCTGATTTATTAGATGGACATCAACGTAATTTATTGGGTTAGAGCCATCATTACAATCTGCACAAGTTTGCCCCGTAACACAATCTGGATTGTTAGGATGGCAATAATCCTTATAACTTGGATGAAAACGATAATCGAGATCAAAATTGGATCCGATATATGAGGTCATATCATATACATTTGGAGGAGAAATAGCACCTGGGCACCATCCCGCCCGTGAGTATGACCAAGTTCCCTGTTGTCCAGTACATCCATCTGGATTTGGATTACATTGGTTCCACAAATGCTGGGTAAAAGCTTGTGTGCCATTGATGTCCAAATAATGAGTGGCGTTATAAAATTCTGCTGCATTCCCTGTATTGTTTCCTCCCCAATTATGGCCTGTGGTTGAAACGCGCAAGTGGGATGCTTCCACAGCTTGTGGAATATCAACATTAAAAGTAGGAATGGGTTGTAAATTTGCTGGATCGCCAAAACTATAAGTGTCATCCCAAACTTCAATCACATCGCTGTATGCGTACTGCGGCTCACCTGCGGTATAATTAGTGTCGAGTGTAAGTTGCCATCCTCCAGTGCCCCAAGTATCAATAAAAACCCGTAATTCCACTTCGCCTTGAAGTAATGACATATAGTCGGTCACATCCAATTCGTGGCTACACGCTACTCCATAGGGAGTTATATATCTGATAAGCTGAACCCAGTTGCCGTCTGGAGCTTTAACATCGATAAAAGCCCATCGATCCCAATCATCACAACCACCAGCAATAGCGGGGCATCCAACTTCCAAAAAGGCATTTACATTATTATAGGCTGCAACAAATTGTGGAAAAGTATAAGTTCCGTAAAACCAACGGCTGTTTTCACCACCAAATTCTATTACCACATCTTCTAAACTAGTAATCATTTGTGTCGAAGCACTGTTTACAACGTTTATATTTCTGGTAATTAAAGTTTCGTCGCCATTTACAGTTCGTGCTGTCATTATAATTTCGTGAACACCGTAACTTTCTGGTGTCCATAGATAATAATAAAATCCAGTATTGGCCATGGCGTCATATTCAGTGCCGTCAATGGAAATTTTAACTTCCGAAATACTATCGGGATCCTCAACCGATGCATTCATGTAAATGGGATATGCTCTTAATTGAGGCATTTCGAGAGGATAATCCTCAGTCAATCTAGTGGTTAGCACGGGAGTTGATAGGGGAAGGGTTTCGGCAAAGACCGAAAGCTGTAGCAAAAAGGTCAAAGCAATTAGAAAGTAGGTTTTTTTCATGGTATAGAATTATTAAATTAGCCAATGGATTCACAAATATATCATTAATCAATCCAGCTGAAGTACTTCTCCTTCCTTTTTTGGCGAATACGCTGCCTGACTTTATGAACAATTACCCCTTGCAAACACCCATTGAACGTCTTAAAGGCCTATGGCCCAAGCGGGCTGAACTGCTCAAAAAAGAACTCGGAATCCATACGTTTCAAGATTTACTGAATCTTTTTCCCAATCGATATCTGGACAGAACTCAGTATTACAAAATCTCAGAATTGCAACAAACCAACGCCGAAGTCCAAATTGTTGGAAAAATAACACATATAAAAACGGTTGAACAAAAGCGTGGCAAAAGATTGGTCGCGACTTTTACCGATGGAACAAATCAAATGGAATTGGTTTGGTTTCGAGGAATAAAATGGATTCAGGAAAGTTTAAAACTGAACACTCCATACGTCATTTTCGGAAAAACAAAATATTTCAACGGCAGTTTTTCCATGCCACATCCAGAAATGGAATTGCTCGACGCACACGAAAAAAGTATCCGTTCGGCCATGCAACCCGTGTATCCCTCAACCGAAAAATTGGCAAACAGTGGCATCACAAATAGGCTGTTAAATTCACTCATGCAACAGTTGTTTTTGGAGACCAAAAACGCCTTCGCAGAAACCCTTCCAAAACCACTTTTAGAAGAGCTTAAATTAGTGTCGAAAAAGGAGGCTCTATTCAACGTGCATTTTCCCCAAAGTCAGGCTCATTTAGCCCGGGCACAATACCGTCTAAAATTCGAAGAATTGTTTTACATCCAACTGCAATTAATTCGAAAAAACCTGCTCCATAAATCCAAAATAAAGGGCTATACTTTTGATAAAATCGGAACCAATTTCAATCGTTTTTTTTCGGAACATTTACCCTTCGAATTGACCGAAGCGCAGAAGCGAGTCATCAAAGAAATACGAAACGATTTGGGGAGTAATGCGCAAATGAATCGACTTCTTCAGGGAGATGTCGGAAGCGGAAAGACCATTGTGGCCTTCATGTCAATGTTAATAGCACTTGATAATGGTTTTCAGGCCTGTTTAATGGCACCGACTGAAATTTTGTCAGTCCAGCACTTTACTGGATTAAGTGAATTATCTAAAAAACTGAACACCAGTATAGAATTACTTACGGGCTCAACCAAAACTTCAAAGAGGAAGGAAATTCATAAAAAGTTAGAAAATGGCGAATTGGACATTCTAATCGGCACTCATGCATTGCTTGAAGAGAAGGTAAAATTCAAGAATTTAGGGCTTGCAATTGTAGATGAACAACACCGTTTTGGAGTGGAACAACGCAGTAAATTATGGCACAAAAATGACTACCCGCCACACGTACTCGTGATGACCGCTACCCCTATCCCTCGCACCCTCGCAATGAGCATTTATGGCGACCTCGATATTAGCATAATCGACGAACTTCCACCCGGTAGAAAAGACGTGAAAACAGTCCATCGTTTTGACTCAAATAGACTGAAGGTTTTTGGCTTTATAAAGGACGAAATTTTAAAGGGTCGACAGGTATATATTGTCTACCCGTTAATACAAGAAAGTGAGACCATGGATTACAAGGATTTGATGGATGGATACGAGAGTATTGTTCGTGAATTTCCCCTTCCAAAATATCAAATTTCGATAGTCCATGGACAGATGAAATCGGCGGATAAGGAATATGAAATGAATCGTTTTGTAAAAGGCGAGACACAAATTATGGTGGCAACAACGGTAATTGAAGTTGGCGTAAATGTTCCCAATGCGAGTGTGATGATTATTGAAAGTGCGGAACGCTTTGGCCTTTCACAATTACACCAACTTCGTGGTCGTGTAGGTCGTGGCGCTGAGCAGAGTTATTGTATTTTGATGACTGGCTACAAACTTTCAGCCGATGCTAAAACCCGTTTACAAACCATGGTCCGCACCAGTGACGGTTTTGAAATTGCAGAAGTAGATCTAAAACTACGCGGTCCTGGGGATATGATGGGCACACAACAAAGTGGCGTTTTAAACCTTCGTATCGCCGATATAGTAAAGGATTCCGAGATATTGAAAATCGCTAGAAGTTATGCAATGCAAGTCCTTAATGCAGATCCCAATCTTGTTTGGGAAGAAAATATTCCTGTAAAAAACATGTACGCACAGCTTGTTAAGTATCGGAATATTTGGAATTATATTTCGTAATCAATTATTTAAATTGAGAAATCCTATAAAATCCTTTGTTTTGATTCCTTAAAAACGATTACTTTCACAAAAAATATTCTAAATGAAGTTTCTTCCCCATTTGGCTGCCTGCCTCTTTCTTTTTTCAACACCATCTATTAACGCTCAAGACTTTAATCCATATTACAACCAAATTGTTCAAAACACTTCTTCACAAAATATCTTTGACGATTTAAATACCTTTGAAGATTTCGGCGTAAAAGAACCTGGTACTATTGCCATTGAAGAAACAAAAAATTGGATAATTGCAAGGTATCATAGCCTCGGTTATTCTAATATTGAGACGCAGCCCTTCAATGTATTCGGACAAACCACTTCCAATATCATCATTACGAAAACTGGCAGCTTATACCCAAATACCTTTTTGATAATCGACGGTCATTACGACACGGTAAACGGCCCTGGAGTCAATGACAACGGTAGCGGAACAGTTTTAATTCTAGAACTTGCCCGATTATTGAAAAATGTGGATACAGAGTATTCCATAAAGTTTATCCATTTTAGCGGCGAAGAAGAAGGCTTGATTGGCAGTCAATATTACGTGAACAATACAGTTATCCCCCAAAACTTAGACATCAAATTGGTTTTAAACATAGACCAAGTGGGTGGACTTGCAGGAAGAAACAACAACACTATTGTTTGCGAGCGGGATGAAGATTCC
>JBLWTS010000072.1:0-18202 GCA_048270045.1 Aequorivita sp. | reverse complement strand
TCTATGAAAAAAGGGTCAGACTCTAAAAAAGTCCAACCCCTGTTATTTTAAACTTACACACTTAACGGGATAGTGTCCATAATGAATCCAAATTTTTCCAGATTTCTCACAAATTAGTAATTCGTGAAAATTAACACCAAACAACTCACAGACTTCTCCTTTGTAGGTTTCAATATATTTTTTATCGGAAGCTGCAATAATTACAATAGGGAAATTCTTGATAAATTCACTTTTCCAAAAATACTTCTTTCTCTTTTCTAATTCAGGCTTGAAGTTTTTGTGTGTTTTTGCCTGATTAGCATTGGGTGCTGGTAGGTTGCTTAATTCAGTAGTGAATACATTTTCTACAAATGTAATTTCATAATCATCCTTTTTAGCTTCGGTTTCTTTTATATTAAGATTGCTTAAAATTAATTCATATAATTTCTGATATTTCTGCCATGTATGTATATAACTTCTAATCTTTTTTTCTTCTGGAATGTATCGAAGAGAATAATCATTTTCCTTGCATGATTCAGCACTTCCATGAAACATTTCTGTTCCTATTTCCAGTCCTGCTTCTTTTCCTACAAATAGTATTTTTGCATTTGGGTTTCCTAATCCGACGTATTGCTTATGCTCAATACTCTGGTCAATTAGAGAATTAAATTCTTTTGTGTATTTCATTATCCATTGTTTTAAGACTTTTAGTACTTATATAAATTCATTCATGTTAGAAGTATTTGTTTTACTATTTCCAAAAACAAATACTTCTGGATTATCAAACATATAATTTAAAAAGCAATTTTTGAAACTGAAAGAATATCTTTTGAATTAAGCGAAATGTCAAGAACTATTGGTAAACTAGAAATGCTCTTGATTCAACCATTTATAATAGCAATCCAATCACTTTTATTCATCCTTAAGGAGTAAGGGCAAAGCTATTTGAGCCAGCTTGATTTCTAAACCTATCGAATTCGATGCCTTTAAAATTTGGATTGTTTAATTGCTTCCAGGGTTCAAGAAATTCAATGGTGCTTTTTGTTCTCATCCAGAGTATTTGCAGGTAAACGTCTTATGTCCTACGTCTTTCAGTCCTAAGTCTCTCCCAAATTCCCCACCCAATCCTTTATTTAAACAACAACCATTTTCCACAAATAGATTTCCCTCAAAAAATTGTAGATTTGCAGCCATTATAAAACCTATATGTTAGACAGACTTCACATAATTAAACAACGTTTTGACGAGGTGAGCGACCTCATTATCCAGCCCGATGTAATCAATGACCAAAAGCGGTACATTGAGCTGAACAAGGAATATAAAGACTTGCGGATTTTGATGGAGAAGCGCACAGAATATCTGGAACTTACCAACAATATTGAAGAGGCTGAGGAAATCATTTCGGATGGGAGTGATGCCGAGATGGTTGAAATGGCTAAGCTGCAGCTTGCCGAAGCGCAGGAACGGATGCCAGTTCTGGAGGAAGAAGTGAAATTCCTGTTGATTCCAAAAGATCCTGAGGATTCTAAAAATGCGGTGATGGAAATCAGAGCCGGTACAGGAGGAGACGAAGCCAGTATTTTTGCTGGGGATTTGTTTAGAATGTACACCAAATATTGCGAAAGCAAAGGGTGGAAAACCAACGTGATGGACTTTAATGAAGGCACCAACGGCGGTTTTAAGGAAATTCAGCTTGAGGTAGAAGGCGAGGATGTTTACGGAACGTTGAAGTTTGAAGCTGGGGTACATCGTGTACAACGTGTGCCGCAGACCGAAACTCAGGGTAGGGTTCACACCAGTGCCGCGACGGTAATGATTTTCCCCGAAGCGGAAGAGTTTGATATTGAAATTAACCCAAAAGACGTGCGCGTGGATTTCTTTTGTTCGTCAGGACCGGGAGGACAGTCGGTGAACACCACGTATTCTGCGGTTCGGCTTACGCACATTCCTACGGGACTTGTGGCGCAATGTCAGGATCAGAAATCGCAACACAAAAACAAGGAAAAGGCTTTTAAAGTGCTTCGTTCCCGTCTTTATGATATGGAGCTGGCGAAGAAACAGGCTGAAGATGCGCTTAAAAGAGGCTCGATGGTAACCAGTGGCGATCGTAGTGCTAAGATTCGCACCTATAATTATTCGCAGGGAAGGGTTACCGACCATAGAATAAACCTTACGCTTTACAACCTTGGAAATATTATGAATGGCGACATTCAAGAAATTGTTGATGAGCTTCACTTGGTTCATAATACTGAGAAGCTGCGGGATACGGGGGAAACGTTTTAAGGTAGATGTGAGACTTGAGATTTGAGACTTGAGATATAAGAGAATTGGGGATTTATTTGTGAAGACTTATTTAGTCTAACGTCTCACATCTAACATCTCACACCTAATGTCTTACGTCATTTTAAACAACCGACGGATATAAATTTTTTAGCAATGACTACCGATAAATTGATTTCTGAAATAAAAAGAAAGAAATCCTTTCTCTGCATCGGGCTTGATGTGGATTTGGGTAAGATTCCTGCTTTTCTTTTAGAGGAAGAAGACCCTATTTTTGCGTTCAATAAAGCGATTATTGATGCGACGCATCAATACGCGGTGGCCTATAAGCCCAATATTGCTTTTTATGAAGCGTATGGGTTGAAGGGATGGAAGTCGTTGGAGCGTACGATTCAGTATTTGAATGAAAATCATCCGGAGATTTTTACCATTGCCGATGCGAAACGTGGGGATATAGGGAATACTTCTACAATGTATGCCAAGACGTTTTTGGAAGCCTTGGATTTTGATTCGGTTACGGTAGCTCCTTATATGGGAAAGGATTCCGTAGAACCCTTTTTAAATTTTAAAGACAAGCACGCTATTTTGCTGACGTTGACTTCCAACGAAGGCGCGTTTGATTTTCAGACTAAAAAAGTGGACGGCAAGTTTCTGTACCAAGAAGTTTTGGAAACTTCAAAGACGTGGAATCATCACGAACGACTGATGTATGTGGTAGGAGCGACCAAGGCGGAATACTTTAAGGAAATTAGGAAGATTGTGCCTAATGCTTTTCTTCTGGTTCCGGGCATTGGCGCGCAGGGTGGGAATCTGCAAGAGGTTTGCAAATATGGACTTTCCCCTGAAGTTGGATTGTTGGTAAATTCGTCCCGAGGAATTATCTATGCTTCAAAAGAAACTGATTTTGCCGAAGCGGCTTCACAGGAAGCCCAACGTTTGCAACAGGAAATGGAGATTATTCTCAACGAATCATTGCTTTTCATTATCTAGGGAATAGTATTTTATTTCTTCAAGAATCTTATCTGCTTGGCGGTGATATTTCTCGCTTTTAATAGGGTCGTGCAACGAAATCTCGTAGGAATGATGCATTAATTCCCTATATCGTGACTGGAGCCTCTCTAATTTTGATTTTCTTTTAAACCAACCAAACATATCTTATCTTTTAGAACAACTAAGTTACTGCGTAATTCTCGGAATGAGTATTAAGTTTAGGTTAATGGTTTTGTAAAACGTCCTGAAAAAATGTGAATACAATTATTAGTCCTGTAGTGCAAATACGTTTCGCAAAAGAGAAGTAGTACGAGCCGAAATGTTTGTTCGAATATCTTTTTCCTCTACAGCTATCATCTTGTAAACACCGTTTAATGCTTCTTGGGTAACATAGTCGGTCAAATCTGGGTTGACCTTAGTAACGAAAGGGACGGAGTTATATCTGTTAATGATATTGCTCCAAATTTGATCTGCACCCACCTTAGCGAAGGAATTTTTAATGACGGGATTGAATTTTGAGTACAAAGCTCTGTTGGTTCGTTGTTCCAAGTAAGTTGTAGCAGCATTGTTTGGGCCGAGTAAAATGTTTTTAGCATCGGAAAAAGTAATATCCTTAACGGCCTTAACGAAAATGGGGGTAGCTTCTTTTACGGCGTCTTCTGCCGCGCGGTTGAGAACTTTTAAACCTTCATCAGCCAGACTTCCAAGACCGATATCCCTTAAGGTTTGATCTACTTTTCGGAGTTCTTCCGGCAATAGTATTTTCACCATTTGATTCCTATAAAAACCGTCCGTTTTTGTAAGTTTTGTTACTTGTTTATCAATACCCTTATCCAGCGCTTCTCTTAGACCACTGGCAATAGTGGCTGAATCCATTTGAGTGGGTAAGGTATTAACCACTTGTTGTAATTCTGCGCAGGAAACTAAAGTGAATATTGAAATTACTAAAAAGACTTTTTTATATAACATGGAATATGATTTGGGATTCAAAGATAAAAAAAAGACCCTTCCCGAGAGGGAAAAGGTCTTTCTTAAAGATATTAATTAAAACTTATTTAACGATTTTCACGATTTTTGAATTGTTTCCAATTTTAACCTTTACCATATAAGTACCAGAAGCAAGGCTTGAAGTGTTGATGCTTGGAGAAATTCTACCTGGGTTTTCAGAAAGAACCACTTTTCCAAGGATGTCATAAACAGTTACTTGATCAACGGCTACTTTAGAGCTGATGTTCAATACTTCAGATACTGGGTTTGGATACACAGAGAAAACGTCAGCTGAGAAGTTTTCAGTACTCAATAGACCAGCGCCAGCAATCATATCGTCTAAATACATTTCGTTGTTAGCACTAGCTGAATAGAAATCGATACCTGCAAGTTCTGCAAAAGGCTCTCCACCAAAATCGAAAGTATATCCACTAAATTGTTCAACATCATTAATTTTCATAGACCATACTTCTAAATCAAGGTCATAAATATTAGTAACTTTAAACCACTCATCTTCTGGGTATGTAAACACAGCATCAAATGATGAACAATCTATTTGACCAGTTACTCCACCTTCGCCTGGCATACTTCCACTACAGTTAAAATAAACGTTTCCGCCCATTAAATATTGATTCCAGTCTGTCCCCATTGGGGTCAATGCTCCTTGCATGTTAAAATATCCTGATTTTCCTGATGGAATGTAAGCATACCATTGAATGGTATAGATTCCACTAGTAGGAGCGGATGGAACAAGAAAGATTGCATCCATAATTCCTGAATCGTCAATCCAAAGTGAATTATCACCAGAACGAGAGTAAACCGTGGTTATAAAACCATCTTCTCCAGGAGCAGGAGTTCCAGACCAAGTTCGCCAATTGGAATCTTGTGTGGAAATTGGACCCTCCGCAAGGTCATCGAAATTTTGGGAATACTCCACTTGAGCTTGTGAAGTGATTGTAAACGCACTAAGAGCTAGTGCTAAGATGTAAATTTTTTTCATAATATTAAGTTTTTAGAGATTATAATTGAATACGCAATATACGAAAATTATAAATTCCTACAATTTTTTCTTAGGTTTTTAATCAACGGAATGTTGTCTTTGCAAGCATTTTCATTAGTATTTCACTAAATTTGCGGGGTATTATTAAATAACCCATTCAGTATGAAATCCATAAGTCCATATATTCCCAAGAACAATGTTCGAATAGTAACAGCTGCGTCTCTTTTTGATGGTCATGATGCGGCAATCAATATTATGCGGCGCATTATACAATCAACCGGAGTTGAGGTAATTCACTTGGGCCATGACCGCAGCGTGGAGGAGGTGGTCAATACCGCAATACAGGAAGATGCCAATGCTATTGCTATGACCTCCTACCAAGGAGGCCATAATGAGTATTTTAAGTATATGTACGATTTGTTGAAGGAAAGAGGGGCGGAACATATCAAAATATTTGGCGGCGGCGGTGGCGTAATTCTACCTTCGGAAATTAAAGACTTGATGGATTATGGAATTACACGAATCTATGCTCCCGATGATGGCCGGGAAATGGGCCTTCAAGGAATGATAAATGATTTGGTGGAACAAGCAGATTTTCCGATCGGGGATAAACTCAATGAAGAATTCAAAAAGTTAGAAAAGAAGGAAATTGGCGCAATTGCCAGAATAATTTCGGCTGCAGAAAATTTTCCAGAGGTAGCAAAAGAAACCCTCGATAAAATTCATATCAAAAATAAAAACAGCAAGATTCCTGTCCTTGGAATTACGGGCACTGGAGGGGCTGGAAAATCCTCATTGGTTGATGAACTTGTAAGAAGGTTTTTATTGGATTTTCCCGATAAAACAATGGGAATTGTCTCAGTTGACCCTTCAAAGAGGAAAACAGGAGGAGCTCTTTTAGGAGATAGAATCCGTATGAATGCCATCAACTCTTCCAGAGTTTATATGCGTAGTCTAGCCACCCGCCAGAGTAATCTTGCATTGTCCAAATATGTAACCGAAGCTATTGAGGTATTGAAAGCAGCTGAATACGACCTTATTATTATAGAGACTTCTGGAATTGGACAAAGTGACACTGAAATTTTGGAGCACAGTGATGTCTCCTTGTATGTAATGACTCCAGAGTTTGGGGCCGCAACCCAGTTGGAAAAAATAGATATGCTAGATTTTGCTGATTTGGTAGCGATTAACAAATTTGACAAACGGGGATCGCTTGACGCCATGCGAGATGTTAAAAAGCAATATACACGAAACCATCTTCTTTGGGACACACCTCAGGATGAATTACCAGTTTATGGAACCATTGCATCCCAATTTAATGATCCTGGGATGAACAAATTGTATAAAGCAATTATGGAGAAAATTGCAGAAAAAACAAAATCTAATTTAAAGAGTGATTATCACGTTTCGGAAGAAATGGCAGAAAAAGTTTTTGTGATTCCTCCGGCACGAACGCGCTACCTTTCTGAAATTGCTGAAAACAATAGAGCTTATGATAAAAGAGCGAGTCAACAATCTGAAGTAGCTCAAAAACTCTATGGAATATTCAAGGCGTTCGAATCCATTTCTGGTATTGTTCCCAAATTGGATAAGGCTGGAATTGTTTCTGAATCAATTTTCAAATCTGATAAGAATAAGGACTTACTGAAATTATTACTTGCAGAATTCGACCGTGAAAAATTAAACTTAGATCCTTACAATTGGGAAATTATCTTGGGTTGGGATCAGAAGGTAAACAAGTATAAAGCTCCAGTTTACAGTTTTAAAGTTCGCGGAAAGGAAATTAACATTGACACCCACACTGAATCGCTATCGCATTCACAAATCCCGAAAGTTGCCTTACCAAAATATCAAGCTTGGGGAGATATTTTGATTTGGACATTACAAGAAAATGTTCCTGGCGAGTTTCCTTACACGGCTGGTCCATATCCGTTTAAGAGAACAGGGGAGGATCCAGCGCGAATGTTTGCAGGCGAAGGAGGTCCTGAACGGACTAATAGACGTTTTCATTACGTAAGTCTTGGATTACCCGCTAAAAGGCTTTCCACTGCTTTTGATAGTGTTACCCTTTACGGAAATGACCCAGATCATCGTCCAGATATTTACGGGAAAATCGGAAATGCGGGAGTTTCTATTTGCTGCTTGGACGATGCGAAAAAACTTTACTCAGGATTTGATCTGAGTCATCCAATGACCTCAGTAAGTATGACCATCAACGGGCCCGCTCCAATGTTATTAGGTTTTTTCATGAATGCAGCCATTGACCAGAATTGTGAGAAATACATTAAGGAGAATGGTATGGAGGCCGAAGTTGAAGAGAAGATAAAAGACCTTTATGACAAAAAAGGAATTGAACGTCCAAAATATCACGGGGAACTACCCGAAAATAGTAATGGACTTGGATTGATGTTGCTAGGTGTGACCGGAGACCAAGTGTTAGACCTAGATGTTTATAACAAAATAAAGTATGAAACGCTTCAGCAAGTTCGAGGTACGGTACAAGCAGATATATTGAAGGAAGATCAAGCTCAGAATACGTGTATTTTCTCGACTGAATTCGCGCTGCGTCTGATGGGAGATGTGCAAGAGTATTTTATAGAAAAGAAAGTAAGAAATTTCTATTCCGTATCAATAAGCGGTTATCATATTGCAGAAGCTGGCGCAAATCCCATTACCCAGTTAGCTTTTACTTTGTCCAATGGATTTACTTATGTAGAGTATTATTTGAGCAGAGGAATGGATATTAACGAGTTTGGGCCTAACCTTTCATTCTTTTTCAGTAATGGAATAGATCCAGAATACGCCGTTATTGGTAGAGTTGCCCGTAGAATTTGGGCAAAAGCGATGAAAGAGAAATACGGTGCAAATCCACGAGCGCAGATGTTGAAATATCATATTCAAACCTCTGGGCGCTCGTTGCACGCACAGGAAATTGATTTCAACGATATCCGTACCACATTACAAGCGCTTTATGCTATTTATGACAACTGTAATTCCCTTCATACAAATGCTTATGACGAGGCAATTACAACTCCAACGGAGGAAAGTGTTCGAAGAGCAATGGCAATCCAATTAATTATTAATAAGGAGTTGGGGCTAGCCAAAAATGAAAACCCAATTCAAGGAGCATTTATTATTGAGGAACTTACAGATCTTGTTGAGGCTGCTGTATTAAAGGAATTTGATAGCATTACTGAACGTGGCGGAGTTTTAGGTGCTATGGAAACTATGTACCAACGAAGTAAGATTCAGGAAGAGAGTTTATACTATGAAACCTTAAAGCACAACGGGGAGTTTCCAATTATTGGGGTTAATACTTTCTTAAGCAGTAAAGGTTCGCCTACAGTGCTACCTGCTGAGGTAATTCGCGCTACAGAAGAAGAGAAGCAGGTTCAAATAGAAACACTTCAAAACCTTCACAAAATGTACGGGAAAGAAGCAGATCCAGCTATGGAAAAAGTTAAATTGGCTGCAATCCACAATGAGAATATGTTTGAGTATCTAATGGAGGCAACTAAAGTTTGTTCCTTAGGCCAGATAACAGAATCACTCTTTGAGGTAGGAGGGCAATATAGGAGAAACATGTAAAAAGGTGGATTTTAATTTTTTAAACCCGACAAAAATACATATATTTGTGTCAAATGTCGGGTCTGTGGAAAACTATAGAAATCATATTGATGTAAATTTATTGGAAGAACCAGAGGTTTTTTACCTTTTGGATAATCCATTTGATAGAATAATCGGTGTTTTGGGCGGCACAAGCCAAGTTGGGCAAGTTGTAAATAGCGATATTGATTTAATTACCATTACTAGAAAGGGGCTTCCTAAAAGTGTAGTTTATTCTGTCTGTGATGTTCTAGACATTACCATGGATAGATTGAGTGATCTTCTGCATATATCACACCGAACCTTGCAACGCAAAGCCAATGATGATTTATTAGCCGTATCAATTACACAACAGCTTTTTGAGATTGCAGAAGTGGTTTCAGAAGGTATTAAGGTTTTTGATACTCTAGATAACTTTAGGAAATGGCTGCATTCTTCTCCTTATCTTTTTAATGGCCAAAAGCCTTTAGATTTTTTAGACACAAGATTTGGAATTCAATATGTTAAAAACATCCTTGGGCGAATTGCTCACGGAATTCCTTCCTAGTTGTGCGTATTTATAGAATTTCCAAAACACAATATATTAATGATTTGTCTGGCGAAGGGGCTAGACTCTATGGTGGACGATGGAATAGAGTGGGTGATGCCATGTTGTATTTCTCACAGAATCTTTCATTGAGTTTACTTGAAATCATCGTGCATGTTGAGTATCCTGAACTTCCTATGGACTATTCATTTGTGGAGGTGGAAATCCCTAATTCTTGTATAAAAACGATTGAATCCATTGATTTTGTTCAGCCTAGATGGAATACTGAAGCTGCGATAAATCAATTACAAATGTTGGGTGCGAATTGGCTAAAAAGAAAAGATAGTTTGGCGATGCAGGTTCCTTCTGCAATTTTGCATCAGGAGAATAATATTTTGATAAATCCTTTACACTCGGATTTCGAAAAACTTAAAATTATAGGAATCGATAAGCTAGATGTGGACCCACGGTTATTTCGTTAATTTTCTGTGTTGTCTTTCGGCTCGTCATCATCATTTCCCAATTCATCGAAAAAATCTCCAAAAAATTGAGATGGATCGAAGGGAATGTCATCTTCAGGATCATGATCGTAGTAATTTATTCCAGGAGGATTGAAAAGTCCCAGCGATCAATAATGTAATCTCAGGAGTCAAATGTTTTTACCCATTCGGCAAAGAGAATTCGGAACTCTTCGATTTCCTTACGTAATAAGTCAGAATAAACGGTTTACTTGAATCCTTGCGTTTTGAGGACAGTCATATGCACAGATAACTCACGTGCTGCCTTCCGGATTATAGCGACATTTTCCATTTTAAATCATATAACTTGTCGCCCCACGCCCCAGCTATTTTTGGAGCAATTTTGGAAGCGTCTTCCATAATATAACCTGCATAATCCCTTAGAATATCCCTTTTTAAGTCACATTCAGCATTGGTTATTGTATTTGAAGCTACTTCTGCAATGTGGTGGGCCAAATCCCAAATCAGAATTTCCTTTTTGTAAATAGGAGCTTTTTTGAAACTTCCAAAAGAATTATTCTCATTATTTCCCTCAAACATAATTTGAAGTTGAAAATTTGTTAATCACAAAAGTAAGGATTGAATTATGCTGAATGTTTTCTACTCAATTTTAAAGAGTTAGTTGCCAGACATGTTGAAGCCTTCGAAATTTTATAAGCTCTTTGCGTAACAGCGGTAGGAAGTCCTTTCCATTACTGTTGATCCGCTCCAAACGTTTGCAATTTTTATAAAGAAGGTTTGAAAGGCGCATTACCGATGCAGCATATTTATGCTTTTCGTCTTGAAATATCTGGCTTTCGGCTTTAAGTATTTGAGGCCCCAATGAGATGGATTGTTGGACTATGTCGCCAGTAAAGTAAATTTCAGAATATTCTTTTCCATTCCTCTGAAGATGGGCAAGATCTTGAATAAGATAATTAGAAATTTGCCTTGTTAAATGGAGTATTTCCTGAGCTTTTGAGTAAATGTCGGAATTTGAATTATTTCCCAAAGATTGAGACAACATCTTAAATAGTGGTTTTTAAAATCAACCCAAATTTAAGGACAAGTAATGCCATTTCACAATTGATATTAAAGTTAATTGCTATATTTACCTTAATTATTATCTTATAATCTTAATAAACTTTAATATGAGCACAGACAACTTAAACTGGAAAATACTGAACTGTCTTCAGAAAAATCCACGTCAACCCAATACCGTGATAGGAAGGCAAGTGGGAATTAGTTCACCAGCTGTATCGGAACGAATAAGAAAAATGGAGGATTCTGGGATAATTGCGGGATATTTTACGGTGGTTTCTCCATTTGAGGTGGGTTATCAATTCAAGGCAATTATTACACTTCGTGCTTTTATGGGAAAACTGAAACCCTTTCTTGAAATTGTTAAAACCTATGATGAGGTTCTAAACTGTTATAGAATAACTGGAAACGAAAATATAGTAATGGAAGTGGTTTTAAAAAATCAAAAACACCTGGAAGTTTTTATTGACCAACTCATAATTTACGGCGAAACAAAAACACAAATTGTCCTTTCACATGTGGTAAGGAATAATAATTTAAAACCATTAAAATAATGTAGTCGAGTCAAAAACGCTATTATTTAAAGACAATCTAAATATTTCTTGCTTCTGATTTTCTCAAAAGGAAGTATAGCCAAATTGTTAACCCAGCTATTAGGACTAGGAAAATTGAAAAAATACTCCAAGTGTTAAAATACCCGAAGCTGTTTACCATATTCATTCCTCCATTGTGACCAATGAGATGTGCAAAGCTAAAACTCATACTATACAATCCCATATAGCTTCCTTTTCTACCTTTAGGTGCCATTTCAAGTGCCAAGGCATTTGAAAATGGAAATCCAATCATTTCTCCCAGAGTCATCAAGAGCATTGCAATTATTAAAACTCCACTCCAGCTTGTAAAATTTAATACTAAGAAACTAAGACCAAGAAAGAATATCCCCCAAAAGGTAGCCATTGTTTTTGAAACTTTTTTTCTATCCAACCAACCGATTAGCGGCATTTCAAAAATCACGATTGTCGCGCCATTAATAAATAATAGCCATCCAATTAAGTCTTCCGAAAGGAAATGTACTTTTTCATAATATATAGGCATTACCGAAAAATACTGAACAAACGCCAAACTGTTGGCTACCATTATGATAAAAAATAAAATGAAAAGCTTGTTGAGATAAGGAGGTACGCCTTCTTTTACAACCATAGTTTTTATTATCTTTTTATCTTTTTGTTTTTTGGGTTTCAGAAGTGCGATAACGCCGAAAGAAGCTAAAACACAAGTCATTCCATCAATCCAAAAAAGTGAGATATAACCGATATGAGCGATAATCAACCCTCCAACCAAAGGTCCTACTGAAAATCCTAAATTTATAGCCAAGCGAATTAAGGTAATACTTCGAGTAATGTTTTCTGGCCTGCTATATGTATCCGCAGCTACGTATATTGCGGGTCTTCCAGAGTCAGTTATCAAGGTCAATAGAAAAATTCCAATACAAAACCCATAAAATGAATCAATAAACTGTAGTAGCACAAATCCAACTCCACCAAAAAATAAGCTGAAAAGGATTACTTTATAAAAACCAATGCTATCAGTCAATCTGCCACCGAAATAGGTTCCTACTAAAGATCCCAAACCAAAACAAGACATAATCCAACCCACTTGAGGCAAATCAAAACCTTCCACATTTACAAGATACAGCGATAAAAACGGAATAACCATCGCTCCAGCTCGGTTCACAAAGGTAACCAAGGCCAAAAGCCAAATTTCGTGAGATAGTCCACGGAAATTTGCGAGATAATTAGAATATATTTTTTTCATCTGTGTCTAAAAGTGCTAAAAGTAGTGTCGTGCTTTATGTCTATGCTTCTATAATTTTTAATAGATATTCTATTCTTGCTTTCATCTATTAAAAGTAAAACGTCCCGATTTAAGTCGGGACGTTTTTATATTGAATAAATTTTTATCTATATAGTCAATACGTACATCGCCGACATTTCCTTCTAGAAACGACCAGTGTTGATTGGCGATTATATGTTTTATTTTGCATTTTTATTTAATTTCGAAATCAAATGTAGTGAAAAAATGTTTTTAACAAATGAAAAAATTAATCTACAATTCGATTTAAAGCTTTAGCGAATTTGTATGCAGCTATTTCGTAGGCTTTTTGCATCCTGTATAAACTTGGTCCTGCACTTTCACCATCACCTTTTTGTTTGTTGTATTTCGCCATTGCCCGACTTATTTCGGTGGAGAAAATTACGGTCTCAGGTGTTTTAGTTTCATAAAACGATATTTGAAGTGTAACCTTTGCTGGTCTATCTATAATTCCAGCGTTATAACCAAAATACATCCAAGTAGGGACTACCTTCATGGTATAGGCAGCTTCAAAATTATCAATTTCAAAACGGGGCGCACTTTTGGTTTCTCCCAGTTTTTCATTTAACTGAGTGACGAAAGTCCTTGGCCAGAACTCATCTTTGCTTTTCTGGTATTCAGAAATCCAATCAATTGCTTCTTCATGAGATGTTTTGTGACCTATTTTTATTTCCATTTTTTGAAAGAACTCCTTTTCATAAAGGTCGTCAATCATTAATAACGAATCTTGAGCAAAAACAATATTCACAACGTCTTGAGAAGCTAAAAACGACAGTGCATTTTTGTCAATATTAATATGTTGAGCGAAAATAAACGGAGTGGTTAAGCAAATAAATATGCTAGAAATAAGAGATTTAAACATGGTTTAATTTTCTTTAAAAGTTGAAATTCCCTAAATGGAAGAGAATCTTTGTCTCTGGTTGAGCTGGTTAAAGAGGCAATAGTACTAAATTTTTATTCATTTGGTTTGCCGGAAAATAGGTTGCTAGTCTTTGGAAAAAATCATTTAAAGATAAAATTCTTTTCTATTTTTACGAAAAACAAATTATGAAGAATAAATTTCTTCTTTCATTTATATTATTCAGCGCGGTAGTTTTTGGTCAGAATCAACTTTTAATTTCTGAAAGTCGGGCTGCGCAATCGGAATTAAATGAGGAATACACGAATCCTGAGACCTCCATTTTGGAGCCAGAAGATTTTAAAAAATTCAAGGGCTTGAAATTTTATCCCATTGATGAAAAATATATTGTAACAGCCAATTTTATTCGTACTCCAAAAGAAAAACCTTTTTTGATGCCCACTTCCACCGATCGTTTACCGGAATACGTAAAATATGGGGAAGCTCATTTTACTCTTGAAGGGAAATCTTTTGTTTTAAATCTGTATCAAAGCAGTGCACCCTATGACGAACCTGGTTATGAGGATTATTTATTCTTGCCTTTTACAGATTTGACAAGTGGAGATGGTTCTTATGGCGGAGGTAGATATTTGGATCAGCGAATTCCTGATGGTGATACTTTGATTATTGACTTCAACAGGGCGTATAATCCATATTGCGCTTATAGCCATCGATACTCCTGTCCAATTCCTCCAGAGGAAAACGATCTTCCTATTCGAATTGAAGCTGGGGTTAAGAGCTTTAAAGGTCTTTAAAAAAATTTCACAAGCCACATCCCTAAAAAAACCATTGTAAAGCCTACTACAAAACTAGCAATGGTATAAAGCGCGAACGACATAAAATCTCCCGTTTTCAAAAAAACATGATTTTCATAGGCAAAGGTCGAAAACGTAGTGAATCCGCCACAAAAACCAGTGGCTAAAAACAAAACGGTATTCTGGGAAAGACTTTCATTTTTTAAGGCCGCTCCCAGGATTATTCCAATCAGTAAACTACCTAATATGTTTGCAGCCAAGGTACCATACGGTATTCCAGTTTTAAAACTATCCATATATCGGGAAAGTACATATCTCAAGACGCTACCAATTCCTCCTCCAACAAAAACCAATGCCAGTTGTTTCATCTATAATATCTCTTTTATTTTCTGACACTATTTTTTTTGACCATTTCATAGTGGGTTCGCAAAACGGTGTTTCTAAATACCGTTTTCAATGGGCTCTGGGCTAGAGAGAATAGGGATATAAACCTCTGTTACCCAGTTAGCCGGATTAGGCTCTTCCTTGGTATCAGTAGTGTAAACTTCAAATATGTTTCGACTGGAATCTTGTACAAGCGAATTCTTGTCTAAATAATCCATCCCTTTTTGAAATGCTTCGGACAAGTGTTTGTAGTTTCCTCTAAGTGAGATTTTTACAGCAGAAACCGGTTCCATAAACCCGCAAACCACAGGACTGCCATCTGGCGTAATAACCCTTTCCTTTACAGGAAAACAAGTGGAAAAAATGACAGAGTTGTTGGTCCTATCAATTTCATTGTATAAAATAAATGGATCTCCAGAAATGTTAAGTTTATTTCTTGAAATGAAACTTTCCACGACAGCCATCATTGAAAGAGATTTTTCACCAACTTCCTGCTGTTTTGCGACGGAAGTAGTGTACATATAATATCCACCGCCGTATTGTGTAACTCCATCTACATTAATGGAATATTTTTTCATATCGGCCACAACTTCTTCAGAAATATTTTTTAGACCCTCTCTGTTCATTTCGTGAATGGTAGCCACAAAATCAGAGTTGTTTATTGAATAATAAACTTTGTCCATTAAGGTGTGTTCTCCTTTTGTTCCCCAAGTCACTTTCGTGCCGTCGTTTTCAGCTTCAAAAATCCAGTACATCTCAGCTTTCCTTTTTCCAGAAGGAGACTGGAAGCTCAAGTCTTGATAAATTTCTTTATTCGGAATTACTTTAGTTGTAATTAATGAACCGCTTTTTTTGCCTTCCCACGAAAATGATGCGCCTTCGTCCGATGTTTTTTCGGCAAGATTAAAAACCATGTTCGAGTCATTCTGTTTCCATGGCGTCCAACTTTCCCAACTCTTAAAGTCGTTCACTTTGTCGTAAACTACTTCGGGAGCAGCAGGAACGAAAATAGAATCTTGAATGTCATAAGTTCCGTCTTTTGTTCCAAAATAAATGGCACTTCCAATAATCACAAGAAGTATAAGGAATAATAGGTATTTTAAAATTTTCATTTGAATGGGGAGGTGTTGATTGTTATGGCTAAGATAAGTAAAATCATTGAAGTCCATAAACATCAATAGATCCAATATTACATCGGGAAAGTCAATTTAATTCTTTGGAAAATTAATTTAGTACATTTGCGAAAAACTAAAAACATCCAAAATGAAAAACATCTTTTTTATTACCCTGACCGCGTGTGGTTTGCTGTTTTTCTCCTGTAAAGATAATAAGGAGGAAAAAGAAGTTGACAACGTTGAAATTGTTCAAGCTACTGATTTCGATTATTCCGTGGAGCAGTTTGGCGACGTTCGCGTTTTACGTTATCAAATCCCTGGATGGGACAAACTTACTCTGAAAGAACAGAAGCTAGTTTACTATCTGGGTCAAGCTGGACTAGAAGGGCGAGACATTATGTGGGATCAGAATTATCGCTACAACCTTACAATTAGAAAAGCCCTAGAAAATATCTATAAAAATTATCAAGGCGATAAAACGACTGAGGATTGGACGAATTTTGAAGTTTATCTTAAACGAGTATGGTTTAGTAATGGGATTCATCATCACTATTCCAACGATAAGTTGAAACCCGGATTTTCATCGGAATATCTAAAACAATTATTGACCGACACCAATACCAAATTAGAAGGTGAGGCTTTTGAAGTGATTTTCAATGACAAGGATTCCAAGAAAGTAAATCTGTCTAAGGGTGTTGATAATGTTGCAAATAGTGCAGTGAATTTCTATGGACCTGAGGTTACCAATAAGGATGTGGAAACATTTTATACAAATAAGAAATCTCCAGATCCCAATAAACCACTTTCTTATGGTTTAAATTCAAAACTTGTAAAAGAAAATGGCCAACTTAAAGAGCTTACTTATAAATCGGGAGGATTATATGGAACTGCAATTGACAAAATTATAGGATGGTTGGAAAAAGCACAAGGCGTTGCAGAAAATCAAGCGCAAGGGGATGCAATAGGACTTTTGATTCAGTATTACAAAACAGGAGACCTTCAAACGTGGGATGATTATAACGTAGCTTGGACCGCTGCTACCGAAGGAAATATCGACTATATAAACAGTTTTATTGAAGTTTATAATGATCCAATGGGCTACAAGGGTTCGTATGAAACTATTGTTCAGATCAAGGATTTTGATATGTCTGAAAAAATGGCTGTTCTTTCCGAAAATGCACAATGGTTTGAAGACAATTCGCCCCTGATGGAAGAACACAAAAAGAAAAATGTGGTTGGCGTAAGTTATAAGGTTGTAAATGTTGCTGGTGAAGCGGGTGATGCTTCCCCAAGTACCCCAATTGGAGTAAATCTTCCTAACGCCAACTGGATTCGTGCCGCTGTAGGAAGTAAATCTGTTTCGCTCGGAAATATCATTGATGCGTATAACAATGCTGGAAGCTCTGGAAGATTGCATGAATTTGTGAATGATTCCACCGAATTTGAATTGGAGGAAAAATACGGTCAACTGGCCGATAAACTCCACACCGCTCTTCACGAAGTTATTGGCCACGCTTCAGGTCAATTGAATCCAGGCGTAGGGGAGACCAAGGAAACGCTTAAAAATTACGCCTCTACATTAGAGGAAGGACGTGCAGACCTTGTGGGATTGTACTATTTGTACAATCCAAAACTACAAGAACTCGGTTTGGTTGATGATTGGAAAAAGGTGGGAATGGCTGCTTATGACGGCTATATTCGCAATGGTTTGATGACGCAATTAATTCGTCTAAACTTAGGCGATGAGATTGAGGAATCACATATGCGTAACCGTCAATGGGTTTCTGCGTGGGTTTTTGAAAAGGGGAAGAAAGACAATGTGATAGAAAAAATAACCCGTGACGGAAAAACGTATTTCAACATCACTGATTATGATAAACTTCACGAATTATTTGGAGAATTGCTTCGAGAAACCCAACGTATAAAATCGGAGGGCGATTATAATGCAGTTGAACATTTAGTAGAAACCTACGGGGTTAAAGTGGATCCTAAACTTCACAAGGAAATATTGGAGCGTAACGAAAAATTCACTGCAGCACCCTACAGTGGTTTTGTGAATCCAGTCCTAGTGCCGAAAATGGATGATAAGGGAGAGATTGAAAGTTTTAGTGTTGAGCAACCGAAAACATTTGTAGAGCAAATGTTGTTTTACTCTGAGAAATACAGTAATCTACCTGAGAAAAATTAAATAAGATAAACAATCCTGTCCTAAATGTTTTTCGGAAGATTTAAATTTAACGCTTTTACTGGTTTCCCGACCGTTTTTCCTCAT
>JBLWTS010000071.1:0-18493 GCA_048270045.1 Aequorivita sp. | reverse complement strand
CCGCTACTCATTAAAAGCAAACAAGAATTTTCATAATCTTGGGAATAGAGAAACGTTTTAAAATCAGCTGGATTTGTAATTAAGATTTTAGGATCAATAGTTTGACATGCTTCCGTTAGTCTAATGTCATTTTTTATAAATACCCTCAATAAATCCTGAAAAATCCTTTCCAGAATTCTTAATCAATTCCTGTTTTGCATTCTCAAAATCTTGTGCATTTTTATCCTGCGAAAGTTTAAATTTCCCTTCCCAGTTAGTGATTTCAATTTCAAAGACTTGGATATAATTTAAAAAGCGTTCCATTCTAGAATCGTCTTTCTTCAGAACGTAGTTTTGTTTGGCACCTTCCAAAAATTCAGTCATATCAATCATCGTCTGTTTGACCGATTCCGAATCATTTAAAAATCTCATCTTTCCCGTGACATGGACAATTATATAATTCCACGTAGGTAGCTGTGAAGTCGTGTAAATGCTTGGCGAAATATAGGTGTCCGGACCTTTAAAAATTACTGAAACTTCGGCGTTTTCAGTTAATGTTTCCAATTGAGGATTGTTTCGGTCTATGTGCGCCACTAACCGTTTCAAGTTTTCGTTATAAATAAAAGGAATGTGTGAAACATAAGGTTTACAGTCTTTTGCTGTAATCAACATTCCTAACGGAAAATTCTTGATTACAGAAATCATTTTATCAATATCGTGCGATTGATGGTGTGGCGGTGGATACATAATGATTTTAGATTAATGATATACGATTTAAGAATTGTGATTTTTGATGGGTAAAAAATTGTCGGTGGCGGAGTGATTTTATGGCAAACGAAATATAATGAAAAAGCAATATTAATGTTCCATAAAATTGTACCGAAGCTATACTTTACTCGTCAACGACTTAAAAAACACAAACCCAAACCCCAAGAAAAGCATTAAGTGAAAAGGGAAAAGTCCAAAATCTCCTCCTTGATCGCCAACAATAAAAGCACTGTACATCCCAAATGCGAAATATAGCATTAGAAGTCCTTCAAGGATAACATTGGCAGAGATGTTTTTGGAGAGATATTTATTGTCTTTCCAGTTTTTATTCAAATCTCCTAAGTTGAATTTCGGAGTGCGGATAAATTCGCTTTTCTTTCCAAAATGTCCTTCCAAAACTGCAATCGAATTGTGAAGTGAAAATCCCATCGCCACAGAAAAAAAGGTGAAAAACATAGCGATATATTTGAAAAATCCTTTAATTCCACCTCCATAAACAGACTTGTAGGTAAACCAATAACAAATAAAAAATATCAATGTACTAATGACGAAAAAGCTCATCACAAGAAAATAAACCTTCAAATGTTCGTATTCATTTTTAATGTAAAGCATCGGAATACTCAAAATGGCAACTATTAAAATATTCAGAAACATAGTGCTGTTCAACAAATGTAAAAACCCGTGAATCTTGGTTTTAACGGAAATATCAGGATTTTTAAAAACCTTTTTCGCCATTTTCTGAAAGTTTTCAGCACCACCTTTATTCCATCGGAATTGTTGTGAACGCGCAGCACTGATAACCACAGGTAATTCCGCAGGAGTTTCCACTTCTTCCAAATACTTGAACTTCCATTTTTTCAGTTGTGCCCTATAGCTGAGGTCTAAATCCTCCGTTAAAGTATCGCCTTCCCAATTGCCAGCATCCATTATACATTCCTTCCGCCAAACGCCAGCCGTTCCATTGAAGTTGATAAAATGTCCCTTGCTATTTCTTCCTACTTGTTCCAACGTAAAATGTGCATCTAAAGCAAAAGCCTGCACACGAGTGAGAATAGAATAATCACGGTTTAAATGTCCCCAACGTGTTTGAACCACGCCAATCTCGGGATCTTTGAAAAAGGGAATGGTGTTCCGTAACCAATCTTTCTTCGGAAGAAAATCCGCATCAAAAATCGCAATGAAATCTCCTTTGGCAGTTTTTAAACCTTCTTTAAGGGCGCCCGCTTTAAAACCTTCTCGATTTATCCGTGAAATGTGTTTTATATCCAGTCCTGATTTTCGAAGTCTTTCAATTTGGTTGGAAGTTGCTCCAAACGATTCATCCGTACTATCGTCTAAAACTTGGATTTCCAGTTTTTCCTTAGGATAATCCATTTCTGCGATATTATCCAGCAGCCGTTCCATTACATAAAGTTCGTTATAAACGGGCAATTGGATTGTTACTAATGGAATTTCTTCTGTTTTTGAAAAGTCGAAAACAACTGCACTTTGATGCTTTTTTCTTGCGTTCAGATAATTGAAAAGCAGGTTTAATTGCGCCAAAGCATATAGAAAAATGAGGAGGAGCGCGACTGAGTAAATTGTGATAATTATGGTTTCAAGAATCATTTTTTGAAACTGTATTTAAAAATCCAGCTTAGAATTTTAATGCCAGCAAAGGTAGCACCTTTTACCGTTCCGGACACTTTTGAAATGCCAATTCGATTGCGATAAGACACTGGAATTTCTCGGTAAGTATATTTATTCCGCAATACTTTTAATTGCATTTCTACCGTCCATCCATAGGTTTTGTCCTTCATGTTCAAAGCCAATAATGTATCGTATTTAATTGCTCGGAATGGCCCCAAATCTGTAAAAGTTGAATTGAAAAAAAGCCTCATCAAAGAAGTCGCCAATTTATTTCCGAAGCGCTGTGGAAAAGTCATCGAACCATCTTCTCTCAATTCCTTAACTCGCGCACCAATTACAAAATCAATATTTTCCTCGATAATTGGCTTCACGATTTTTGTTAGTTCTGAAGGATAGTCGCTGTAATCCCCATCGAGGAAAACGACAATATCCGGTCGTTGATCGGAGCCGAAACGTGAAATGTACTCCATTCCTTTTAAACAGGCGTATCCATAACCTTTTCTTGCTTCAAAAAGAACCGCGGTTTTCGCACTTTTTGCAGCTTCTGAAGTGCTATCTGTAGAATTGTTATCCACCACAATTATTTCAGAAACGATATCGGGAATTTCTGCTATCACTTTCGCAATAGACAGTTCTTCGTTAAAGGCGGGGATGATAACTGAAATGATCTTGTTCATATTGACCTGACGTCTAGACCCCCAAAGGTTTTTAAAACCTATGGGGTTTTATGCGTACTTACTTATTTACAAATTTCATCAAATCTACATCATTCCCTAATAAAATCTCATTGGGACTAATTCGGTTTTCCAAAGGACCATTTTCAAGTTTTAAAACGCCGCGCGGACAAACAGCAGAGCAAATTCCACAGCCCACGCAACTAGCACGGACAATGTTTTTTCCTTTTTGGGCATAAGCGCGAACGTCGATTCCCATTTCGCAATAAGTGGAACAATTTCCACAACTGATGCACTGACCACCATTGGTGGTAATCCTAAATTTCGAAAGTAGTCGCTGTTGAAGACCAAGTATTGCGGCCATTGGACAACCAAACCGGCACCAGACTCGGTTTCCAAAAATCGGATAGAATCCAACTCCTATAACTCCGCTGAACACTGCGCCAATTAAGAATCCGTAGGATGAACGCAACATTTCTGCATCAAAAAGGAAAAGTTGGTTTCCTGAGCTAAAATGAAGAAAAATTAAAGCAATAATTATGGCGAAATACCCTATGGCTCCAATCTTGGCATCCTTCTTCAATTCTTCTCGCTTGTAAATCCAAATCCATGAGAAAATGGCGGTAAGCAAAACAGCCACGCTTATTAGAAAAATGCTTTTTGTCAACCAATATTTTGAGCTGTCGTCGCCCAAATAACTATAAATAACTGCAGTTGTCATTACTACGACAAAAACTAATACACTGTGAACAACCCATCGTTCTATTTTCCAGGCTACAACACGTTTATCGCTCAAGTGTCTAAAGGAATCGCCAGCTGTTTCAGCCAAACCACCGCAGCCACATACCCAACTGCAATACCATCTTTTTCCATATTTATAAGTTAGAATTGGAGTGATTATTAGGATAGAAGCGACTCCGAATAACAACAAGCCTATTCCTACATCCCCAGCTGAAATTAGTTCATCAACTCTATATTGCTCGAAATTATAATAATTGAGTGGCCATATATTTTTGAGATCGTAATAGGGAAGGGAGAACGATTCGCTGTTCAATCGAAGCATCAGTTCTGGGATTAAAAAAGCGAATCCGAGTTGGAAAAACATAACAGAAAAAGTCCGAAGTCTTTCATATCTGTTATGGCGATATTTCATTAAAAATTTTATCCCAAATGCCAAAATCGCCAAAGTATACAGCGTACCGTAAACAAACCATTGACTGGCGGGATTGCCGCTGATAAAACGGCTTAAAGGATCGAAAAGAGCAACGATGCCTGTGTTATTTCCGTTTTGTGCTAAGCCCAAATATTCTGGAAACCAGTAAAGCAAAAGATAAAAGAGAGTAAGCCCGATTCCTAAAATCCAAGCCCAAAAGCCGTGTGAGGTAAGGGATTTAAAGTAAACGCCATCATTTTTTATTCCCGCGTGCTTATGTGAGTAAGCCGCAATTGAAAACCAGATTGTTCCTCCAGCAATAGCGGAGAGGGATGCTGTTAGCCACAAACCTTTGTTTGGGAACTCTATATTGAAAATAGCCAATACCAATATAGTTAACCCCAACAATCCAATGGCGGATGCTATTTTCTGTTGTGCGTTTATCGTTTTTGGCGGTTCCCCCGTGAGGGACATATTTCTTTGTACTGTGCTCATTGTTTGTTGTTTTTCAAACCTAACAGGTCTCAGAGACCTGTTAGGTTTTTATGACGTTACCGTTTGCTTTATTGATAAAAACTCTTTCAAAACCTCCCCCTCATATCTCCTGAAAAACTCAGGATCAAAATTCGCCTCCTTCAAGTTTTCGATTACATAATTCACACTTCGCTTTTCATTCAACCATCTATCAAAAACTTGATGTTTCATTCGAATTCCGAAAGTGTTTATTCCCAAGAATTCTCCAGTCTCTTTATGATAGGAAATGGTTACTGCTCTTAAGCTACTATCACATTTCCAATGAAATTGTTCTTCATATTCCTTTCTTCTTTCATTTGAAAAAACCCATCCGTAGGTTTGATATTCAATATCAAAAAATTTGGCACTATTAAACCAGTGACCAGGTTTGTACTCAAATGGATTTCCGCAGATGGTCTGTGCCAAGGCTTCGCCCATCATTCTGCCCGTGTACCAAACGGCTTCGATTGGAGGTCGTTGATCAATAGGCTTGCGTTGTTGCGCGCAATCGCCGATGGCGTAAACGTTTGGAATGTTGGTTTCTAATTTTCGGTTTACTAAAATCCCCTTATCGGTTTCAATTTTTGAATCTTTTAAAAAGGAGATGTTTGGTTTTACGCCTGTGGCAATGCCAACAACACGGCATGGGATTTCTTCGTCGGAAGTAGTCATTACCGCTCGAACATTTCCCTCGTCATCTCCTAAAATCTTATCGAGGTTGGTGTGATGTCTTAAATCAACACCATGCGATTCAATATGTCGTGAAATCATTTCTGCATTTGGAAGTGGAAGTGCATTTTCCCAGAAAGCGGGTTCACGAATCAACATTGTTACTTGAATATCTCGCGTTCTAAGCATTTCTGCCATCTCAATACCGATTAAACCGCCTCCCACTATTACCGCATTTGGACATACCTTGTTGTTGGGTGCATTTTTTTCTAGCATTTCCAAATCCTGCTTCGTAACCAATCCCTGAACGCCATTGAGATCAAGACCTTGCCATCCAAAAGTATTGGTGGTGGAGCCAGTCGCCAGGATTAGTTTGTCATAAGTAAGCGTGCCGCCTTCTTTAAAATGAAGTGTTTTGGTATCTGTGTTCACTGATTCAACATACTCTTTTTTCAATTCCAATCGGTTTTTTTTCCAAAACCAATCTTCATAAGGTTTGATGTCTTGCCAGCGCATATGGCCCATATAAACATACATTAAGGCAGTACGAGAGAAAAAATGATCAGTTTCTGCGGAAATTATGGTTATTCGTTTGTCAGAAAGCTTACGAATATGCCTAGCGGCGGTTATGCCCGCAATGCCGTTTCCGATGATAACGATGTGATCCATGAGTTGGAAAATATATAGTTTATGCTTTTCTTCTGTCGTTTATAAATTTACACAATTACAAATTGGTGCAGATTGGTAACAGTTATTAATATTTACAGGAATTCTGAAATAAAATCTTAAATTCATACCCCATAATTTTTAGAATGGCAGAACGCTACACTTCACTTGCTTTTATTCTATTTCTCTCTCTTCTTATAGGCTGTGCCCAAAAGAAGGAAGTGCCAAAAGAAAAGGAGCCGAAAAAGGAAAGCCTTATAAAAATAAACGGAGTGAGCTTTGTTGCTTCTCCTGATTCGCTTTTGCACAAACATATTGAGCCCTTAAAAAATATTCACGCAAACTATGTGGCGATTATGCCTTTCGGATTTATAAAGAGTCTGGATCATCCTGAAGTTGTTTATAATCAGGATCGACAATGGTTTGGAGAAACTAAAACCGGAGTAAGCCAATATGTTAATCTTCTTCATGAAAATAATATGAAGGTTATGTTGAAACCACAGATTTGGATATGGCGGGGAGAATATACTGGTTTGCTGGAAATGGCTTCGGAGACAGATTGGATACAACTTGAAGATTCGTATAAAAATTTCATATTGGATTATGCAAAGTTGGCTGAGAAGGATGGAATTGAAATTTTCTGTATCGGTACTGAATTGGAGACATTTATAGAACATAGACCTGAATATTGGCGTAAGTTGATTTCGGAAATAAGATTGGTTTACACAGGAAAGCTAACTTATGCTGCTAATTGGGATGAATATAAACGTGTGCCGTTTTGGGATCTATTAGATTTAATTGGAATAGATGCGTATTTCTCAATTTCGGAAAGCATGACTCCAACTCTTGAAGAATCAAAGGAAGGTTGGCCACATTGGAAAACAGAATTAAAGGCTATTTCTGACAAGGAAAATAAGAAAATTCTCTTTGCAGAATACGGTTACCGAAGTGTTGATTTCAGTGGAAAAGAGCCTTGGAAAAGTGATAGAGATATGAACATGGTAAATTTGGAAGCTCAGCTCAATTTGTTGGAAGGATTGTATCAATCCGTTTGGGATGAAGATTGGTTTGCCGGCGGCTTTTTATGGAAATGGTTTCTTTCGCACGAAAAAGTAGGAGGTTTTGAAGACAGTCAGTTTACACCACAAAATAAGCCAGCAGAAGCCATAGTTGAGAAATATTATTCCAAAGGTCAATAGATTTATAATCGGATTTTTTGTTCGTTAATATTTGAAAATATCAGCACGGCATAAAAATTGACTAACCTGTAAAATCAAATTCAACATATCTTATGAAAAGCTTTTCAAATTCACTTTCTTCAACACTAGTTTTCCTGTTTTTAGTCTCAAGTTTTCAACTCACTTTTGGACAAACAGTTTTAGAAACCAACGCTTCTTTATTGGATGCCACAATCTATGGTCGCGGGGCGAGCTTGCATCACACAGCCAGACAATTGGCTATTCCAAGTGGAAATTCAGAATTGGTCATCAATCAAATTGCGCAAAATGTAGATCCACAAAGCATTCGCGTAACTAGTGAAAGTAGCCAAATAACAATTCTTTCTGTTTCTTTTGAAAGGGATTATTTGGTAAAAGGTGAGAATCAAAGTTCGCAATATGTGGAACTAAAGAAAAAATATGAAGACGCTAAGGAAATTTTGGATGCTATATCGAATGCCCGAAAGGGCGAGGAAAGTACCTTGGCATTGTTGGAAGAAAACAGAAAGTTTGGAGGGCAGAATGGCGTTTCGCCAACAAGTATGGCGGCAATGATAAAATACTATCGTGAGGAATATAAAATTCTGGCTGCAAACATTATAAAGTTAAAAACCGAGGAACAAGAACAACAAAGAACCGTCGATAAACTTAAAAAGCAAATGCAAGAAGCTGGAGGAAGTGGTCAAAATGCTGGGCAATTGGTGGTTCGACTAAATTCTAGCCAGGCTGTAAAAACTAACTTCGACATCAATTACTTTACCGATAATGTATCTTGGACTCCTTTTTATGAAATTAGGGTGGTTAATTTGAATGAACCAGTTCAGCTAGTGTATAAAGCCAACGTTTCCCAAAATACGGGGATTGATTGGAAACAGATAAGACTGGCGTTCTCCAGCGGAAATCCACGACGAAATAACAATGCACCACAACTGAATCCTTGGTGGGTTGGATTTCAAAATCCTATGGTTTATAATCAAAGAGTGCAAGGCTATCAAGCCGGTGTACAAAAAGAAAGTATGGAAGAGGTAGTTCTCACTCAAGACATGGCAGTAGTCGAAGAAAATCAATTAACGACCTCCTTTGTCGTGAATACGCCTTACGACGTATATTCAAATCAAAAACCACAGGCGGTAAAATTGAAGCAATATCAATTACCTGCAAAATATTCTTACTTCACTGCTCCTAGATTGGACGATGCGGCTTTTTTGGTTGCCAAAGTATCAGATTGGCAGAAGTATAATCTTTTGCCTGGAAATGCCAATTTGATAATCGACAACAACTTTGCCGGAAGCTCTTATATAAATCCAAATTCCACGGAAGACACGTTAACATTGAGCTTGGGAAGAGATGAACGCATTATCACAAAACGCGAAAGAATCAACGAAGAAGGAAGTACTTCTTTTTTTGGTAATTTCCAAAAACGAATTTATACGTATGAGATTTCTGTTAGAAATTCCCGAAAAGAAGCGATTGATATTGATGTAAAGGAACAATTCCCATTATCGACAGAAAAGGATATCGAAATCAAACTATTGGAAACTTCGAATGCTAAAGTGGATAATGATAAAGGCGAACTGAGTTGGAATCTTAACTTAAAATCCGGAGAAACCAAGAAATTGAAAGTTTCTTATTCAGTAAAACTTCCTAAGGATAAGGTGATTTCAGGGATGTAGAATTTTCAGACCTCACAGGTTTCAAAAATCTGTTGGGTCTTTGCTCCAAAAACTTTAACACTCCAAACCCCAAAGGTTTCCGAAACCTTTGGGGTTTTTTAACTAAGGCCTTTGTGGTTTTTATTTCCTATGTGCGTGGAATAATAATCATATAATTCTGCAGCATTCGCTCCCAACCGTCTCATTAAATGAATCCTCCAAAAATGATATTGCAGTTTCCAAATTCCGTTTTCCCTATAACGCCTTGCTGAGGTGGTAAGTGAATGTGGAATTACCACGAATTTCTTCCGTCTGTAAAGTTGGCTTATCAAAATATTGTCTTCATAAATAATATAGTCCTCATTGAAACCGCCGATTTCTTCAAAAAGATTTTTTGTTATAAATTGGCTTTGGTCGCCCCCTCGAGAGATTTTCCAATTAAATTGGGTCAGCCATCCTGCTAATTGTAGCCACCAATGGTTACTGTCAAATTTCATTCTAAAACAACCGGCAGGATTTCCATTTTCCACTTGTTTTAAAATGAATTTATCAAACTCTTTCGGAGGAAAGGAATCGGCATGAAGGAAATATAAAATTTCTCCTTTTGCATTGTGCGCTCCTAGATTCATTTGCTTTGCGCGACCTTTTTCGGAATAGAAAAGGTGGATGGATAAAAGATTTCCCGAATCTTTAAAACTAGTTATAATAGGTTCAATTATCTCAACTGTCCCATCCTCACTGCCACCATCCACCAGGATTATTTCGGTTTTAATTTTCCCTGACAGATTTTTCAATACTGCACGAATTGTCTCCTCTATGGTTTTGGATTCGTTGAAAACAGGAATGATGATGGAAAGCATACGTTAAAAGTAATCAGTTGGTGGATTAAAACCTCAAAGGTCTCAAAGACCTTTGGGTTTGTAGCGGCATCTATTTTCCGTTCAAATTCCAGTCGTATTTCATATAAGAAATCTTCGCATCTGGATTTATCTTGACTTTTGAATATTGATTGATGAATGCTATTACATCCGTTTTTCCATTCACTTTAAAATCCTTTCTGTACCAATCAAAAAGGGAGGAAATCTCGATATTTGAAGCGGAAAGATTGTTTTTGTCACTGTTGATAAATTCTTTAGTGACAAGTTCTAACTGTTCGTTTATTTTGCTCGCCGTAAAAGCTTCATTCAAAAGTTTTGGACAGGAAATGGAAGCGCAATTTAAAGCAAAATGAATTCTAGGTTCGTTCATTTTACGAAGAATTCCGTGTTCAATCTCGTTTAATGAAATCATTTTATCGCCAATGGAAATTATGCTTTTCCCCCATGGCCGACTTATATCCTTAATGCTCTTCACTGGATAGTTTTCCAATATCAATTTTACGGTGCCAGCATTGTAGAGGTTTATATAATAAGCCAATAACTCCTGCACGCTCCAACTTTCACTAGGCTCATTTTTAGAAAGCATTTTTAAATAGGCATCTACGGCTGTAACATCTTTTTTAAAACCTGCATAATCAACAAATCCCTGTTTGGAAACGTGTTTTTTGAGCAATTTGTCCCATTGCGAATGGTCGATATTCACTGCAGAGTTGACGGTGGTAGCCATAAGTTCTGTTTTCACTTCTTTTATAGGAAGTCCATGTTCAGCTGAAAAAAGACTAAAACTGTATAAAGTTAAAGTGATTAAAAACAAGGTGCTAATATTCAAGATTCTTTTCATTCTAAATTGATTTTTAAAGTTTCAGATATTTTAAAATACCTCCTATTTTGTCTAGAATCGAGGCTCTAGAAGCGGTTTAGCCTCTTTCCATTATTTAGTTATGGTTTCGAAGGTTTCGATTTAATGGGATAAATAATCTGTTTCGCAAAATCCTTTGGAAATTTTTCATCTCCATCAAAACCTAGTTCGATATCCCTTCCGTTGTAAGGTATGTGGTTTGTTTTAAAGATGTAATCCCAAACACTTAGGCTGAGTCCGAAGTTGGCACCGTATTGCTTGTTTTCTGGTAATTCTTTGGCGTGATGCCAGATGTGCATTTTGGGATTGTTGAAAACATATTTCAGAATTCCATAATCCCATCCGAGATTGGCGTGGTTTAAATGTCCGATGGTAAGAGCGCTGAAATGTACAATAGCCACAGCTTCCACATTGAATCCTCCAATAATTGCAAGGGGAATATATAGGATGGATTTATAAACTATTGGTTCCATCCAGTGGTAGCGAAGATGCGCAGCAAAAGCCATTTCCCTGACTGAATGATGCACCTTGTGAAAGTTCCATAAAAAAGGAACTCGATGTAATAATCTATGCGTATTCCATTGGACAAAATCAGCAACTATAAAGAAAATTAAAAGTCCTAATCCATAAGGAAGGGTGTTTAAATCCACGATTTGAAAATCTGAGAGTCTCAGTCCAACAAGGCTTAAGAAGTCGTTGAACAATTCTGCCGAGGCATTTGAAAGAAATATCAATACGATTAAATTCAGCAAAAAGAAGTTGAAAAACATATAAAAAGTGTCCAACCAAAAATCTTTTCTAAATACCTTTTGGTCTTTTCGCCAAGGAAAGAGAAGTTCTAAACTCCAGACCAACAAGGAAACCAATATCAAACCATAGAAGTAGTTTTCCCAATGGAAATGAGTTATTTCATTCCACAGATAATTGAAATATCCGTAATAGGAATCCTTGAATATGGTAATGTATTTTTCCATTTAATCCTCACTCAAACCAACAGGTCTTCAAGATCTGTTAGGTTTTTCATTATAATCCTTTTATCAATTCTCTAAACAACGTAATCAAATTGGGTTCTGCCTTTGCTGCCATCGCCAATATCTCCTCGATATTTACAGGTTTAAGGTTGTCAGGATCACACTCATCAGTTAAAGCCGATATGGCTACAACTGGCAATCCCAGATGATTGGCAACGATTATTTCTGGCACAGTACTCATTCCGACAGCATCGGCACCGATGATTTTCAGATAACGATATTCAGCACGAGTTTCCAACTGCGGACCTACAACGCTTGCATAAACTCCTTTGTTGAGTTTAATATTTTTCTCTTTCGCAATTTGTAGCAACTTTTGATTCATTTCAGGATTATAGGGTGCGCTCATGTCCACAAATCGCTCTCCCAAATGCTCTACGCCTTTAAAAGCAAGGGGAGAACTGCCTTGTAGATTGATGTGATCGTCAATCAGCATCAATTCCCCTTTCTTGAAATTGGAATTAATAGCGCCGGCAGCATTGCTTACCAAAAGTCTTTTGATACCGAGCAACTTCATAACCCTAACAGGGAAAGTGATATCGCGCAGACTGTAACCTTCGTAAAGATGAAATCGCCCTTGCATCACTACCACTTTTTTGCCTTCCAAAGTGCCGTAAATTAATTTGCCTCTGTGAAATTCAACCGTCGCAGTAGGGAAATTTGGAATGTGGTTATAGCTGACTTCTTTTTCAATTTCCATGTGATCTAAAATCTTTCCAAGGCCGCTTCCTAGTATTATTCCTAGTTCAGGATTTTCAAAACCTCGCTGTTTTAGATAGTTCGCAGCTTCTTCTGTATATTTCATAATCTAAAATTTTATAGCTAATTCTTCTTTATAATATCTGGCAAAAACTGTTGAAAGACTTCTTCATCTGCAATATCTTCATAATAATCAATGTCGTTTCGTTCCTTTAAAAGTAAGTGGTTTTCCTTCTCCAAGTCTTTCAAAGTTCGTTCCAAAACGCTTGAAGTTCCCCATTCCTTATTTAGAAATATCTTTTGCTGGGGTTCTTTCATTCCCAATAAATAATATCCGCCATCTTGTGCTGGGCCAATGACGAAGCTATTGGTTTTTAAGGCATCGAAGGCAGTTTCCAAATCCTTTTTATTCATATCGAACATATCACAACCGATGATTATTGCCATTTCATAACCCATATTGAAAATATCGACAAAGGCATTATGCATTCTTTCGCCCAAATCATTTCCAGATTGTAATTTTTTTCTGAAGATATCAAAATCCCAAGCATCGTATTTGTGGATTTCTTCAGAATAGAAAACGTATTTATCTACATTCAAATCCTTAGTAATCTCAACGGTATGTTGAATAAGAAATTTATAAATATTCAACGCACTTTCGTCGCCTACTGTTTTTGCCAAACGGGTTTTTACTTTTCCTAATTCAGGATTTCTCGTGAAGATAATCAATGCTTTTTTGGAAGTGGGGAAGTGAAAATCAAATGCCATTTCCTTATCGCTGTTTGTGTCTTTTGATGTGAGTAA
Organism: Aequorivita sp.; assembly: GCA_048270045.1. Taxonomy (GTDB): domain Bacteria; phylum Bacteroidota; class Bacteroidia; order Flavobacteriales; family Flavobacteriaceae; genus Aequorivita. Next base: position 5,305 of record JBLWTS010000071.1, on the reverse strand, counting down.
GGCCATTTTTTCAGTAATTAGAAATCAGTAATCAGTGGTCAGTTTCTTCATTAATAAACGGGATTTCCGCGGTGTAGCCATTGGCTCCACTTTTTGGAGAATGCGTGAATATTTTCGGTTTCGTGCCCTGTGGAATCAATAACATTAAAACCTTTGTTTTTCCACTCAAAGATACCACCGTATAAGTTTTTGACGTTCGTAAAACCTGCCTTTTTCAGCTTTTCCGCAATTTTTTCGGAGCGAATTCCAACGGAACAGTAAACTACTATTAGTGATTCTTTATTTATTTTTTGAAGTTGTTCACCTTCGGAAGTGAAATGGTCAAAACCAATATTTTTTGCAGATGAAATATGACTGACATCAAATTCCGCTTTTTCACGTGCGTCTAGAATAATGACTCCCCAGTTGATTTTATACATTCGAAGTTCCTCTACTGAAATATAGGGAATGCTGTGGGAATTGTATCGGTCTAAAAGTTTTTCTAAGGATTCTTGCCCGGAAGCGGTTCCGAGGAAAATTAAATAAATTACTAAGATTATAGAATATTTCATCAAGCGTTGTAAACCCCAAAGGTTTTCAAGACTTTGGGGTTTTATAGGTTCCTTTACCCTGTCACTGCACCTTGACAGCTACTTCCAGCTCCCGCGGTACAACCATAACAGTGTTGCGAAATTATAATATTTCTGTTTTGAAGAATCTCTTCATTGTATTCTGAGATATGCTGCACTTTACTTGCCACTTTTAATTCGAGCATTTGGTTAAAATCACAGTCGTATAAAAAGCCGTCCCAACTCACTGATAGCGTGTTGCGGCACATTACGCTTTTCACAGCGGCTGGGTTGTATGCCTCCACAAGTTGATACATATAATCCTCGTAATTTTCAGAGGCGATGAGGTAGTCTAAAAAGCGGGAAATGGGAAGATTCGTTATTGCAAAAAGGTGGTGGAAATGAATTCCGAAATCTTCAAAAAGAGCTTTTTTAAAGTCCTGTTCCATGCTTTTTTCATCTCCTGGCAAAAAGGCACCACTCGGATTGTAAACTAAATCCAGCTTGAGCTTGCTTTCTGGCATGCCATAACCGACCGCATTTAGTTCTTGCAAGGCCTTAATCGATTGGTCAAAAACTCCTGCACCTCTTTGTTTATCAGTTTTTCCACGGGTCCAATGTGGCATGCTGCTAACTACATGTACATTGTGTTTTTTAAAAAACTCTGGGAGGTCATAATATTTTTTGTTTGAACGTATTATAGTTAAATTACTGCGTACAATAAAATCTTTGACTCCAGCTTTACTCGCTTCTTCTACAAACCATCTAAAATCTGGATTCATTTCTGGAGCTCCGCCCGTGAGATCCAATGTATGCGCTGAGGTATTTCGTATTACCTCCAAACATTGCTGCATCGTTTCTGTGGTCATAATTTCCTTTCGGTCTGGTCCTGCATCAACGTGGCAGTGCTCGCAGACTTGGTTGCACATGTAACCTAAGTTTATCTGTAAAATTTCTAAAGTGTTAGGCCGTAACGGAAACTGATTGGTCTCGTTAATTTTTTGCTTAAAAGTAAGGAGTTCTCCATTCGCAAAAATCCCGTTCGATAGCTTTTCCAGTTGTTTATTGGCTATGGCAAGATCGTCTTGACGTTTATGAAGGGATTGTTGTTTTTTCTTTTTTCCTTTTAGCATAAAATATTTTTATATGTATTATTGTTTCGGCCAAGAGGCTCCTACATTTCCAATTTATTCACTTTGTTCATCATTTGAACACTGTGTACTAGGCTCGCACCGCTTTTGATGGCCGCGCCTACGTGAACCGCTTCCATCATTTCTTCTTTGGTAATGCCGCGTTGAAGTCCGTCTTTTGTGTAAGCATCAATGCAATAGGGACACATTTCTGTATGGGCCACAGCAAGGGCGATGAGCGATTTTTCTCGAGCAGTCAAGGCTCCTGCTTCAAAAACCTTAGTGTAATATTCAAAAAACTTCTCGCCGAGTTCTTCGCTCCAGTCAGTAATGTTACCGAATTTTCTCAAGTCGGCTGAGTCGTAGTAATTGTTTGATGCCATATTAGATTTTTTATCGTTATGAAATTTGAAAAGCTTAGGTATCAAAAATCCGAAATTATAAGGAAGTAGTCTGCCAAAGAGAAGTTAACTTACAATCTGTGATAATTCAATCAAACATATAGGCAATGCCGCTGGAAAGATTGTATTGTGAATTGGGTATTCCTTCGGCTGGATATTGATCAAAGATGAAGGTGTAGCTCGTTTTGAAAGAGAAATTTTCGAACATTTTTATCAATAATGACGATTGGCTCGAAACGCGATAATCTTTGAATCTACTTAAGTTGGGCTGGTAATAGGTGGTGCTTATTATTGACACGTTTTTGGTTGGATATAATGAAAACGAGAAATACATACTTCCCCGAACGTCTCTTTGAATAGGCGTAACTCCATCGTCGAGTTCTTCTTGTTCATACATTACTAAAGTTCCCAAATAAAATCTATATTTATCAGAATTACTGAGTTTAAAACGTGGTCCAGTTCCTAAAAGTCCCCGGAAATTTATTTTGGAAACCTTGTTGTATTGGGCTTGGGCAAAAACTTCCCAAGTAATTCTTGAAAATACTTTGTAATTATATCTAAGGTGGGATATTCCGCTGTTTGCAAACTTGTTGCCTTCTATTTTTTGAAATTCGATATCGTTTTTGAGTAAAACCAAATTGCGATTCATTTTGTATTGCAAGTGAACATTACTGCGGAAGCCGAAATAGTCGTTTACATCTTTTTTTAGAGAGAAGTCTAAGCTAGCAGAACCTGTAAAGCCAGAAGTGTCCGTCACTTTTCGTAAGGATTCGGCATTGAGGACTTGGGAGGAGGCTTGAAAGGAAAGTAAAATAATAAAGATTGCGGCAAGGTACTTCATCAGTCTAAAATAATTTTTTAGTCATTAGGCATGGTTTGTCGTGGTCAAATTTAAGAAATATTGGGGAGTTGTTGGAAGGGGTTAAAGTGCCACCGATTGGCATAAACCCATTTGAGATTTAGGATGGTTTTATAAAATCAAAGATAAAACGTGAAGAAAGTTATTTTAGTTCCTCAAGAAATTCTTTTAGAACCACAGCTTGGTTGTGGGTTTGGTCCTTGGCACTATAAACGAGTGTAAGTTGATTAGTTTTGCCTTTTTCCAACAAGAGCTCGGTTAGGTCTTTTTGGGTATCGAGCTCTTTCTTATATCTTTTTGAAAATTCAACAAATCGGTCTTCTTCATGATTAAACCATTTCCGAAGTTCGGTGGATGGCGCGATTTCTTTTATCCAATCGTCTAAGGACGCCTTTTTCTTGCTAATACCTCTTGGCCAAATTCTATCGACCAAGATTCTCGTGCCATCACTATTAGCGGCCTCGTCATAGACGCGTTTGATTTTAATTTTCATTGTAATTTCAATTGGAAAGAAAATTATTCACCCCAATTGGCTATTTCCTCTGCTGTCCATAGGTTCGGAAAAAACTTGCGCTGTTGGTATTTTGGGTGAAGGTATTTTTTCCATTCCGAGCCTCCAGTGGCAGCTTTGGTTTCGCCTTTGCTGTCTAGGAAATGCTGGGCAGTGTCTAAATGGACAATAGGCCAAGCCACGTTGTAGAAATGATCAAATTGCTTCAGCTTTTCCTTTAATTCGTCTGAAGGATTTTCCATTTGCTCCACGCGTTCCTCAAGGGTTTTTCCTTCTACCTTTCTTGCAAGTTGCTTAAAGCCGTCTTCATATTTTTCAATAAATAGTCGAAGCGTCAAGGACATTTTGCCTGTTTTTCGATTCAAGCCTGCATCTTTCCAATAAATATTGTCAAAATAATCCTCAAAATCTGGATTTTCGGGAAGACGCTCCCTTCCTTGTGAATTAATGAGGTTTTTAAGACGGGTAGTGTAGAGCTCCAATACCCTAAATTGCGCACTCTGGAAGCCGCTGGCAGGGGTTAGGGCGGAGCGGAATATGTTGTAGTCGTCATAGCTCATTCCATCTTTCATGATATCAAAGGAGGTTATCAGCATTCGGGTATATCTCTTTAATCGGTCTAGTTTGGTGAGCCAGACGTCTTCCGAAAGATTTTCTCCTTCTGAAAGTTGTTGTATTTCGTGAACCATCATTTTTAAGGTAAGCTCCGTTACCTGATGATACATAACAAATATCTTCTCATCTTTAAAATCCGTTCGTGTTTTTTGAAGGGTAAGCAGTGTGTCTACTTGGATGTAATCCCAATAGGTGATGGGTTTGGTTTGTAAAAGGCCAGCGAAATAAGTATCGGGGTTCTCTCCGAGGGTTTGATATTTCTCGTTTATGGATTTTATAAGGTCATCTTGATGCATGGTTTCGGGTTTTTTCGTCTTAAAGTCTAAAATTAACTTATAAATCTATAATTGCCCAAAATTTGGCTGTAAAAATTTAAGTAAAAAGCCCTGTTTCAATTGAAACAGGGCTTTCGTAAATTTGGTGATTTTTATGTGTTAATAGAAATTCGAGCGGTAATCCTCAATCTCAGCTTTCTTTTTTAGTGCTTCAAAAACTTGACCTTGAGCAGCTGGAGCTGCTTTTGAACTTAGCTGATTGGCTTGGTTTACGTACGACTCCATTTTTGGGGCAGGGTTAAAGGCAGTTACTTTTACCATATACACACCTTCGTTGCCATCAATCAATGGGGTGGATTCTCCTGCTTTGGTTCCAAATGCCATTCCCACTACTTTCGGCTCACGAGAAGTGCCAACTGTTGGGTTAGCCATAGTGACTTCAGTTGCTGGTTTGATTGCTATATTTTTGTTCTTAGCGATTTCTTCTATGGTGCTTCCGGCAATAGATTCACGTATTTTCTTTGCCTTCTTTTCTTTCATCAAAATTGGTTTAACAATTGGAGAAGCTTCGGAAACGGGCATAAGGCCTTTTGGGTTCCTACGAGTTAATTGTGCTATGACATATCCGTCTGAAATACTAAAACGTTTGGTGTCACCAACCTTAGTGTCTTCATTGAAAGCCCAATTCACGATAGTACGATTGTTTTCAATACCTGGAATTGTGGCATCCATAATACCAATTTTATTAACTGGTTTTATCTGTAATTCTTGCTCTTCGGCTATTTTGGTAAAATCCCCTTTACTCACTGCAACTTCAAATTTAGAGGCTTTGGAGAAAACATCATTTATCGTTTTTTCTGATGGCTCAACTTTTTTAACGACCGTCGCTACCTTGATGGCTTTTTTAGGGCTGGATTGTTTTACAACTTCCACAACGTGATATCCAAAATCCGTTTCCTCAAGTCC
>JBLWTS010000070.1:0-18746 GCA_048270045.1 Aequorivita sp. | reverse complement strand
GTTTTGTGTTTGCACCACAAAGGTAACTTTGCGGAACAAAACTCCTTTCTCTTTTTTAATCGTTTAGGACGCTATTGATTCTTTATCTGTATTTGAACTTGATTTTATCCGTTATTCCATTATTTTCATTATTTTTTCGTATTTTTAAGTTCATTAGAATTTAATTTAAAAGAATTATTATGACATATATAGGTATTATAGGCCCTTTTGGAATAATCGCATTGGGGTTAGCTTACTTCTCACTATTGATTTTCGCTTTGTTTCTTGTATTGAAGAATGAAAAGAGCCTCTTTTTGTTTGGCTGGTTGTTAGTAATTATATTCATACCCCTCGTCGGTAGTTTGTTTTATATAATCAAACATTTAATCCACAGGAAAAGTTATCATAGCCCTGCATAAATTTTTAAAACTTCCATCAAACCTATTAAGATCTTTGGTCTTAATAGGTTTTCTTGTTTTGTAATTCCATAATCCTTTTACTTTCATGTGTTGATTTAACATAAAGTATCTGAAATATTTTCATATTTTTTCGGTTAACTTGTTAGTTTGGTCACTCCTGAAAACATTCTTAAAATGATGGTTAAATGGGCTTGAAAATTCACTAAAAGCGAAAGCCAAACTTTTATATAATTATAAGGTTTGGCTTTCGTTTTTTGGAGTAATCTTTGCAGCGTGCCAACCCAAAATATTATTGTATTTTAGGGGTTTTGATTTGTTGATCTGCAAGATTGTATCTTGCGAGGTTATATCCTGCAAGGTTTCCACTTGTCCGCTGTAGTAGGAAAATCTTGTAGGTATATTTGGAAAAATAAAATTTGACAGGTGCGATTCCCGTCTGAACAATGAGTATATGAGCAGCTTTAGCATCATCCAGCAAAAACTGGAAGCTTTTATTAAAAAATATTACACCAATGAGCTTATCAAAGGAGCCATCCTTTTCTTTGCCATTGGGGTGCTGTATCTTTTGGTTACGCTGCTCATCGAGTATTTCCTATGGCTCAATCCCTTGGGTAGGCGTTTGCTTTTTTGGACATTTATTATCGTTGAACTTGGCTTGTTCCTTCGTTTTATAGCATTTCCACTGGCGAGACTTTTTAAATTTCGAAAAGGAATCGATTATGAAGATGCCTCCCGAATAATTGGCAATCATTTCCCACAAGTAAGTGATAAGTTGCTTAACGTAATTCAATTAAATCAAAATCGTCGGGAAAGTGAATTGTTAGCTGCTAGTATTGATCAAAAGGCCACTGAACTTCAGCCCGTTCCCTTTCAAAGTGCGGTAAACTTTAGGAAAAATACCAAATACCTGAAGTATGCGGCAATTCCTGTTTTGGTTTTTATCTTGTTCAGCGTTTTGGGCGGAATGGATATATTCTCCAGTAGTTATACTCGTGTAGTGCATTACGACACAGCTTTTGAGCCTCCCGCACCGTTTTCGTTTATCGTTATGAACGAGGATCTGAATGCCATTGAAGGCAAACCTTTCAAACTGCAGGTTCGAACCGATGGAACAACCATTCCTGAAAATGCCAGCATACTTTTCAATGGAGAAACTTATTATATGCAGCGAAATGGCCCTGGTTTGTTTGAATTTACATTTCAACAGCCCGTGGAGCCGCTTAGCTTCAATTTTAGGGCGAATAAAACAAGTTCCAGAGACTATTTACTGGAAGTGGTAAAAACGCCTTCTCTTTTAAATTTTGAAATGGTTCTCAATTATCCAGCCTATACAAACAAAAAAGATGAAGTTTTGAAAGGCACAGGAAATGCCGTTATTCCAGAAGGAACAAAAGTGAGTTGGAATATTTCGACCAAAAACACCGATGCCGTTAGCTTGAAAACTGCTGATAGTGCTTATTCTTTTAGTTCGAAAGGAGAAAATTTCAAATTTGAAAAAGGGATTTACAGTAAACTCGATTATGCCATAACCACTTCCAATGAGAATTTGAAGGATTATGAAAATTTGGCTTTTACCATAAATGTTGTCAAGGACCAATTCCCAGAAATCGACGTTCAATCTAAAATTGATAGTACAGATTCGCAACGAGTTTTCTTTCTCGGTCAAGTTTCAGATGATTATGGTCTCACCAAACTCCGATTGGTCTATTATCCAGAAGGAGACGAGAAGAAATCGAAATTTGAGGGACTTGCGTTGAATAAAACCAATTTTGATCAATTCACTTTTGTCTTTCCTGGAAACCTTACTCTGGAAGATGGAGTTTCCTATGAATATTATTTTGAAGTTTTTGATAACGATGTTATTCATAATTTCAAAGCATCGAAATCTTCAATTTATTCGTTTAGAAAGCTGACTACCAGTGAACTTGAAAATGAACAACTTCAAAATCAAAAAGATGCCATTCAAGGTCTTGATAAGTCTTTGGAGGAACTCAAAGTAGGGAAAGAAACCTTAGAAGAACTTTCCCGAACTCAAAAGGAGAAAAATGAACTCAATTATAACGACAAAAAGAAACTTGAGAATTTCATCCAGAGACAACAGCGGCAAGAAGATGTTATGAAGGATTTCTCGAAAAAATTGAAAGAGGAATTAGAGAACTTCCAACCAGAGAATCAAGATAAAGATCCGTTCAAGGAACAACTTGAAAAACGTCTCGATGAAAATGAAGAACGCCTGAAGGAGAACGAGAAGTTACTTGATGAATTAGAGAAACTTCAAGATAAGATTCAAAAGGAAGAATTGACGGATAAGCTTGAGAAATTGTCCAAACAGAACAAAAATCAAGAGAAAAACCTTGAGCAACTTTTGGAACTTACCAAGAGATTCTACGTTGAAAAGAAGGCAGAAAAGCTTGCTGAGGATTTATTCAAATTAGGGGAAGAGCAAGAAAAGCTTTCTGAAAGGCCTGAAGAAGAAAACACTAAGGAGGCGCAACAAGAGCTCAACAAAGCATTTGAGGAATATAAAGAGCAAATGGAAAATTTGCAAAAGGAGAATGAGGCTTTAAAAAAGCCAATAGATATTCCTGATGACCCAGCGGACAAGAAGGAAGTTGACGAGGAGCAGAATAAGGCGACCGATAAATTAGAAAAACAAAAACCAGAAGGAGCTTCCGAAAACCAAAAGAAGGCTGGCCAGAAGATGAAACAAATGAGCCAGCAGATGCAACAGCAAATGTCGTCCGGTCAGATGGAAACCTTGGATGAAGATGTAAAAATGCTTAGACAGATACTAGATAATCTGGTTGTTTTCTCTTTCCGTCAAGAGAATCTGATGGAAACTTTCAAGGATATTAAATACGGGAATCCAATTTATGGGAAAATGCTAAACGTTCAAAATGAACTGAAAATCAACTTTGAACATATTGATGACAGTCTTTTTGCACTGTCGTTAAGACAACCTTTACTGGGGAATCAGATCAATACTACCATAACTGAAATTCAATATAATATTGATAAATCCCTAGATCGACTTGCCCAAGATAATTCCAGACAAGGAATTGGAAATCAGCAATATGCAATGATGGGCTCCAATGATTTAGCCGTTTTTTTGGACGAACTATTAAGTAATATGCAGATGCAAATGCAAATGTCGATGGGTTCTGGTTCTGGCAAAGGAATGCCGAGTCCTGGTTCTGGTGGTGGTGGTTTTCAGTTGCCTGATATTATTCAAAAGCAAGAGGATTTGAATGGAAAGATGGAAGATGGTATGAAGAAAGGGAAAAAGAGTGGAGAGGGAAAGGAAGGCGAGGGTAAGAAAGGTAAAGGTGAGGGTGAGGGCGATGGTGAAGGTCAGAAGGATGGCGATGGTGAAGGCCAAAGTGGGAATGATGGACAAAAGGATGGAAAGAGTGGAACAGGAGAAGGTGAAGGGGAAAATGGAGACAGTGAATTTTTAAACGGAGAACTTTTTGAGATTTATAAAGAACAACAACAGTTACGTCAGCAGCTGCAAGATCGATTAAACAAGGAGGGTTTGAATGGCAATGGAGGAGATTTATTGAAGAAGATGGAAGGTATTGAACAACAATTACTGGATAAAGGTTTTAATCAAAACACGCTTGAGAAGATGCTCAATTTGAAATACGAAATGTTGAAATTGAATAAGGCACTGTTAGAACAAGGACAAGAAAATCGACGGGAATCACAAACCAATAGAAAGGTTTTTAGGAATGAATCTGGTTTAAGCCCTGATGAGATTAAAAAATACTTCAACAGTATTGAAATTTTAAATCGTGAGGCCTTACCTTTGCGTCAAGATTATAAAGAGAAAGTCCAAGATTATTTTAAAACTACCAATGATTGATTTTGAATTTGAAACTGAATTTACTCTTGACAAACAATCGCGTTTAAAAGAATGGATTTCGGACATTATTTTAACAGAAGGCTTAGATGTAGGTGAAATTAGTTATGTTTTTTGTGATGATGAATTCCTCCACAAACTGAATGTCGAATATTTAAATCACGATACACTGACTGATATTCTTAGTTTTGATTACCGAGTTGGGAATGAAATTAATGGTGAGATTTTTATTTCGATTGATCGGGTTGCCGATAATGCTAGAGATTTTAATGTAATATTTGAGAAGGAACTACATCGAGTAATGATTCACGGGATTCTACATTATTGTGGTTATAAGGACAAATCAGTTTCTGAAGAGAAATTAATGCGACAAAAGGAGGATGAAGCCCTTATTAAACTTGGCTTTAATTACTCCTAAGTAAAATGTTAATCTTTCTGAGGTTCAAATATTTATTGTAAATTTGCAGCCTTTTTTATGTTCCAAGCTGGTTCTGAATGTTCCACGTGGAACAATTTAAATTTACACCGATGTTTTCCAAAGAATATGATGTTATTGTTGTTGGTGCCGGACACGCTGGTTCTGAAGCCGCTGCTGCCGCTGCTAATTTAGGATCCAAGACAATATTGGTGACCATGAATCTTCAAACCATTTCGCAGATGAGCTGTAATCCGGCGATGGGTGGAATTGCCAAGGGTCAAATTGTTCGAGAAATTGATGCTTTAGGAGGCTATAGCGGAATTATATCCGATCAGACAGCCATTCAATTCAAGATGCTCAATAAATCAAAAGGACCTGCAATGTGGAGTCCACGAGTTCAGAGCGACCGAATGAGATTTGCAGAAGCGTGGAGATTAAGACTAGAAAACACTCCTAATCTGGATTTTTATCAGGAAATGGTTGCCGGAATAATAGTGGAGAATGGAGTTATTAAAGGTGTTAGAACTTCCCTTGGATTAGAAATTTGTGGAAAATCTGTGGTTTTAACCAATGGAACTTTTCTCAATGGCTTAATTCATATTGGCGAAAAACAGTTTGGTGGCGGACGTGCAGGTGAAAGCGCATCTACTGGAATCACAAAAGAACTTGTTGATCTTGGTTTTGAAGCTGGAAGAATGAAAACTGGAACCCCACCAAGAGTAGATGGTCGGTCCTTAGACCTTTCAAAAATGATCGAACAGCCAGGCGATGATGTTCCTGAAAAATTTTCTTTTTCAGATGAAACTCGACCCCTAACTAAACAGCGTTCTTGTCATATCACGCATACCAGTTTGGAGGTTCATAATATTTTGCGTGAAGGTTTTGACCGGTCGCCGATGTTTAATGGTTCCATTCAAAGTCTAGGCCCACGATATTGTCCTTCCATTGAAGATAAAATAAATCGTTTTGCAGGCAAAGACAGTCATCAAATCTTTGTTGAGCCCGAGGGTTGGGATACGGTAGAATGTTATGTTAATGGATTTTCTACTTCTTTGCCGGAAGATATTCAATTTAAAGCCCTCCGTAGTGTAGTCGGTTTCGAAAATGTAAAGGTTTTCCGCCCGGGTTATGCTATAGAATATGATTATTTTCCTCCTACACAACTTAAGCACACACTCGAAACAAAGTTGGTTTCTGGATTGTATTTTGCTGGACAGATTAATGGAACTACAGGCTATGAGGAAGCAGCTTCTCAAGGATTGATGGCTGGAATTAATGCACATTTGAAAGCTTCAGAAAAGGAACCATTTATTTTGCGTAGAGATGAGGCTTATATTGGGGTGTTAGTTGACGATTTAATCACTAAAGGAACTGAAGAGCCTTATCGAATGTTTACTTCCAGAGCGGAGTACAGAACGTTATTGCGTCAGGATAATGCCGATTTTCGATTAACTCCTAAATCTTTTGAAATTGGATTGGCGTCCGAAGATAGAATGCGAAAGATGGAGGCTAAGAAGGAAAAGTCATCAGGGTTTGTGCGGTTTTTTAAGGAAACTAGTGTGTCGCCCGAAGAGATTAATGAGATTTTTGAAAAGCGAGATTCGGCTTTGGTATCACAGAGTGATAAAATGTTTAAGTTCTTTTCTCGACCTGAAGTGACAATGGACGATATGAAAACTATTCCTTCGGTTGAAAATTATATTGAAGAACACAATTTAGATTCTGAAATGATTCAGCAAACCGAGATACAAGTTAAGTATGCGGGATATATTGAAAAGGAGAAAAACAACGCGGATAAACTAAATAGGTTAGAAGGATTGAAAATTCCCGATGCTTTTGATTATTCAAAATTGAAATCTCTGTCCTATGAAGCTCGTGAAAAACTTTCCAAAATTAGGCCAGTAACCGTTTCTCAGGCTTCCAGAATTAGCGGAGTTTCCCCAAACGATGTGTCAGTCCTCTTAGTATATATGGGACGCTAAGCCTCATGTTCCACGTGAAACAATTAATCTTATTCAATCTAAATCTTCCTCTTGAATTCCAACAATAAATACTTGTCAACTAAAGATTTTTTGGTTTCTGGTGAATCTTTCCAGTTGATTTACGATCGAGAGAATGAGCTTTTAAAGACTTTTCCACAACCCAAAGTTGAGGATCTTGAAAAGTATTATGAAAGTCAAGACTACATCTCCCATACGGATAAGAAGAAAGGTTTGCTTTCTGGCTTGTATCAATTGGTAAAGAAATGGTCTCTACGAAAGAAAACCAAACTTATCTATCGTCAAAATTCAGGGACAGGGTTCTTACTTGATATTGGTGCAGGAACCGGTGATTTTTTGGTAAGTGCTCGGGAAAAAGGATGGAAAGTTTGCGGAATGGAGCCAAATCAAAAAGCAGCTTCCTTGGCGTTTCAAAAAGGAATTTCTCTAAAAGATTCTCTCCAGGAATTCGAGGGTAAACAATTTGATGTTCTAACTCTTTGGCATGTTCTGGAACACATTCCAAATTTGGAAGAGACCATTTCACAGTTGACTGATCTGGTAAAATTGAATGGCACTCTCATAATTGCCGTTCCAAATTTTAAGAGTTTCGATGCAGACTATTATGGAAAATTTTGGGCGGCTTACGATGTCCCAAGACATTTGTGGCACTTTTCAAAAACGGCTATCGAGAGATTATTTGCTGGAAATTTCAAAATGGAAAAAATTGAGCCGATGATTTTCGATTCATTTTATGTAAGTCTACTTTCCGAAAAATACAAGAGCGGTAACTCCTTTTCTTTAAACGCTTTTTGGATTGGGTTAAAGTCGAATTTGAAGGCAAGAACAACAAAGGAATATTCTTCACACATTTATTGCCTAAGAAAAGTCAAATAATGCGTTTTAATGTGATTTAAGGCTTTTTTATAGCCGTATGGACGTCTGGGATGGGAAAAATTTGTTTCCATAATGAAAGGGCAATTAATAGAGCGATTTTTAATCAAGCGAAATTATAGCGCTCCTATTTCGTATAGATAAAAACTATATTAATTCTCGGGCGTGTATTAACCGTGTTAGTTTTATAGAAAGATCCGTAAAAATAATCTTGCCATTTCCATTGCGTTCAATGTGGTAAGAAGCATCTTCAAGAGCGGAAGTTATTTCAAATATATTATTTTGATGAACGAAAGGCGAGAATTTTGGCAACGAAAATGTTTGATCCTTTGCTTCGAAATAAAGTAGATCATCCGCTTTATAATTTTTTAATAAAGCCTGCCTGAAAACCTCTATACAGTACATTAAGAATTTCTTCTGTGTTTCTCTTCCTTGGCTGGACAGCTCATCACTCCAATCTAATAAATTGTTGATTGCACTTTTATTTCCTTTCGCCCTAAACGCAGTTCGTACCCAACTAATAAACCATTTTTCAAAAATTTCATCTTCCCCAGATTCCTCTAACATCTGAAGAGCTTTGTTGTAATCTCCCCGTGCTCGCCTCGATATCTGGAGGGCATGGGTATTTTGTATTTTATGATTTTTAACCAATCCTTCAGCAATATCAGCTTCAGAAAGTAAAGGAAAGTTGAGCTTTTGGCAACGAGAATGGATCGTGGTTAAAATTTGTCCCTCTTTTTCGGTTAGCAATAGGAGCACGGTTCTATCGGACGGCTCCTCAATTATTTTCAGGATTTTATTCGAACATTCAATGTTCATGTTCTCAGCCATCCAAATGATCATTACTTTATATCCGCCTTCGAATGATTTGAGAGAGAGTTTCTTCGAAATCTGTTCCGCTTCATATTTACTGATATTTCCCTGTTTTTTTTCGATTCCAATACTCTGCAACCACTCAAAAAGAGAAGCATAAGGATTTTGAAGAACAAAATTTCGCCACGCCTCAGCATAATTGTCTGAAACGGCATTCTTCTTTATTTCCTCGCTAGTGTTTACAGGATAAATGAAATGTAAATCTGGATGCACCAAGCGAGAAACTTTTTTCTTGCACTGAATGTATTCTGGAGTTCCTGCTTCAAACTGTTTACATAATAATTCCGAAGCATACGCTATTGCCATTGGCAACAATCCGCTACCATTGATGCCACAAAACAACTGGGCATGCGGAATTCGGCCATTTTCGACCGTTTTTATGAGATGTGCCTTTAAATATTGATTCCCGATGACTTCTGAAAAATCCATTCGCAAATCTAAACAATTTTTATCTCTACATATTAGTCAATTTTCTTCCCAAGCCGATGGGATTTCAAAAGATGATGCGATTACTTCATAAAAAGATTTAGAACTTTGGTTATTTCTAAAAAACTATCTTTGCCGGATAAAATAATCTCTATGAAAACAGTAAACGATATAAACTTTAAAGGGAAAAAGGCTCTTATTCGTGTAGATTTCAATGTTCCTCTTGATGAAAATCATGAGGTAACGGATGACACTAGAATCAGGGCTGCCAAACCAACAATTCTTAAAATCATGGAGGATGGGGGAAGTTGTGTCCTAATGTCACATCTTGGACGACCTAAGAATAGGGAGTTTGAATTTTCTTTGGGTCATATTATCAATACTTTATCTGATATTCTTGGGGTAAAAGTGAAATTCGTTGAAGACTGTATTGGGGCAAAGGTAGAAACCGCCGTTTCGGAACTAAAATCGGGCGAAATTCTTCTCCTAGAAAACCTTCGTTATTATTCTGAAGAAACTGAAGGAAATAGAGTGTTTGCCGAAAAACTGTCCAAATTCGGTGAGGTTTATGTCAATGATGCTTTTGGCACCGCCCATCGTGCGCATGCCTCGACCGCAATTATTGCTGACTTCTTTCCTGAGAATAAATGTTTCGGTTTGCTACTTGCTTCTGAAATAGAAAATGTAGAAAAAGTTTTCACAGACAATAAGAAACCAGTTACGGCAATCATTGGAGGAGCAAAAGTTTCTTCTAAAATTACAATTATTGAGAATATACTTGATAAGATAGATCATTTGATAATTGGAGGTGGAATGGCTTTCACATTTATAAAGGCTCAGGGTGGAACCATTGGTGATTCGCTCGTTGAGGACGATAAACAAGACCTAGCTTTAGAAATATTAAACTTAGCCAAGGAAAAAGGAGTTAAAGTGCACTTACCTGTGGATGCCGTGATAGCTGATAGTTTTTCGGAGAGTGCGAATACGAAAATAGCAGCCGTCAATAGTATTCCGAAGGGATGGATGGGTTTGGATGTAGGACCAGAAACCAACAAAATTTTTGATGAAGTGATTGCACTTTCAAAAACTATTTTATGGAATGGTCCCGTGGGTGTATTTGAAATGGAGAAGTTTGCAGCAGGTACTAAATCCTTAGGTCTGAGCATTGCGAAAGCTACGAAGAACGGTGCTTTTTCCTTGGTTGGTGGTGGTGATTCCGTTGCCGCAGTGCGAAAGTTTGAACTTGAAGATAAAGTGAGTTACGTATCTACAGGAGGTGGAGCAATGTTGGAAATGTTGGAAGGAAAAACGTTGCCAGGAATTAAGGCGTTATCTTAAAACGTTAAATATCTGCATCACAGCATCTTTGAGAAGGAAATTTGTTTACTTTCGAGGAATTATTATTTTTGGAAAATTTATTGTCGAAAATGTCGTTTATATTTTCGGTTCGTGCTCGTCAAATAGCTTGAATTAATTCAAATTAATCAATATCCTTCAAACTGCATTAAAAGCTGATGAAATTATTAAAAACCCTTACCTTAATTGTGTTGATGGCTTTCTGTAGCCTCGGCGTGGCCCAAAACGGCAAGAAATCGACTAAAAATCTTCCTACTAAAAAAGTTAAGGTTGTGGATTCAATCAGAGTAACCAAGATTGCAGACGAATTACCGTCTACAGTAGTTGCTCTTTCTTTGAAGGATAGCACTGTTTTTAATTTAGAAGATATTGCTGTGGCCAGGAAAAAGGACAGTCTCTGGCTGAAGGAAGTTTATAAATCCGACTTATTCGACGACGTCTATACCAGTGTTGCAGATCAGGATTTTGAAAAAGTGGAATATGAAGAATTGCCTACCGAGGTTTTAAAACAACGGTTGAAAGAATTGGACGCTCGAACTCCTTTTAAAGTGGAGTATAGTGCTTCGCTGGAAAGTGTTATAAAGCAATATCTCAAGAATAGAAGAGGCACCTTGGATCGATTGATGGGGCTTAGCGAATACTATTTTCCAATGTTCGAAGCGGAGTTGGATAAAAACAACCTGCCATTGGAATTGAAATATTTGGCGGTTATTGAATCGGCTTTAAATCCTCGTGCACAATCTAGGGTTGGCGCTACTGGTTTGTGGCAGTTTATGTTTGCTACAGGAAAAATGTTTGGACTAGATGTTAGTTCCTATGTTGATGAACGTGCCGACCCCATCAGAGCTACTGAAGCTGCTTGTAAATACCTCAAAAGCTTAAATAGCAGCTTTAATGATTGGGATCTCGCGCTTGCAGCCTATAATTCTGGGCCTGGGAATGTTTCTAAAGCAATTAGACGTTCTGGAGGAAAAACGGACTACTGGGATCTGCGAAAGTATCTTCCTAGAGAAACGGCGGGATATGTTCCTGCATTTTTGGCAACCATGTACATTTTTGAATATGCTAAGGAGCACGGTTTTCAAAAGCAACAATCCACAAGGATTCCTTATGTGGCCACAGATACTATAAGAGTAAGAAACCAGATTACGCTGGAACAAGTAGCAGAACTAACCAATCTTGATATGGAGGAACTCGAATTTTTAAATCCTTCATATAAGTTAGGTATAATTCCTGTAATTAAAGGAGAAAATTATGTATTACGTCTTCCCATTACAGCAATTGGTTCGTTTGTAACCAACGAGGAGGCCATCTATGCTTTTGTCCAACAAGAACAAGAAGCAGCAGAGAAACCCGTCCCCGAACTTTTTGAACAACCTACCAAGATTCGTTACCGCGTGAAAAGCGGGGATTTTTTGGGTAGAATTGCAGAAAAGTACGGGGTAGGTGTGAGCCAGATAAAGGAATGGAATGGCATGCGTGATTCAAATGTGAGAGTTGGACAAAATCTTATTATTTATCCTAGAAAATCAGGAGAAGATATTGCGAGCAATGTTGAAGTAAAGGCTAGTTCTTCAGAAAACGTATATACGGTGCGGAATGGCGATTCTTTGTGGAGTATTTCTAGAAAGTTTCCTGGAGTTTCGGTACAGAATATTAAAAATTGGAACGATATTAGTGGTACTAGCATAAAACCGGGAACTAAACTTAAAATTTATAAGGGATAGTTCCTAAAAACATCCTTTTAAATGAAGCCACTTTACATTGCGTTACTAGCGTTATTTATTGTATTCTCCGCCTGCAATAGTAACGGAAAAAGAGACAAATCTCTTGTACCCAGTTCTGTAGGAAATATTAACACACTTCAGATTGTTACTCCAAATGATCTTTGGAATGGGGTCGTTGGTGAGGCATTACGAAATAATTTCGCAGCTCCAACAGACGGACTTCCCCAGGATGAACCTCTATTTTCAATCAATCAGATGCAGCCAGAAACCTTTTCGGGATTTGCTCGTGGCAATCGATTGTTCTTGTATGTGGTACTCGCTGATGATGATTCTGTTAAACTAGCAACAAATGAGTATGCAAAGCCTCAAACGGGTGCTATCATTAAAGCCACTACGGAAGAAAAACTAGTTGAACTTATTAATGAGAACGCCCCAAAGATAATTGAGGCCTTTCACAAAAGCGAAATAGCAGAAAGACAGCGAAGAACTAATATTTCCTTGCTAAAAACCGATTCTTTAAAAAAGGTGTTAGGAGTGGGTTTAAAAATTCCTTCTGCATACCGCCTAGCAAAGGCTACAGATTCTTTTTTCTGGTTTCGGAAAGATTTAAAAGACGGCACAACAAACATTTTAGTTTATGAAGCCTCCTTGAATTCCATTAAAAATGACAGCTCAGCTGTTGGTGATATAATAAAAATTAGGGATTCTGTTGGCAGTAAATTGCTGCCAGTTGAGGATGATGGACTCTTTATTACTGAAGGTGCTTACGCTCCCTACTTGTTCAAAACAACCCTTGATGGAAAATTTGCCTACTTAACCAAAGGTACTTGGGAAGTGAAAGATGCGTATATGGGCGGGCCGTTTCTGAACTATGCTGTTAAGGACGAAAAAAACAATCGGTATTTAATATTGGAAGGTTTTACCTATGCCCCAGCAGCTAGAAAACGAGATCTTCAGTTTGAATTGGAATCCATACTGAATTCGGCGAAGATTGAATAAATAATATTTTGTAAAATGAAAAATCCCCGTTTATTCAGTGAATAAACGGGGATTTCTATTTTTTAAGAATAGAATTTACTTGTTATCATCTATTTTTTTATCAGTAGATTCATCTTTGGAAGCATCCTTAAACTCTTTAAGGCCACTGCCTAAACCGCGCATAAGTTCCGGAATTTTCTTACCTCCGAAAAGTAGTAATATAATTACAACTAGTAGGATAATCTGCCAAGGACCAACCATACCTAATGGAATAAATAGAGAGTTCATAAGTTATTAATTTAGTAAGCAAAGGTAACAAGAAATGTTTAGATAGAACGTTTTGAGGATAACTTTAGCGTTTAAGGCTTGAGTTTATTTTATATTTGTAAAAAAGCTAAGAGGTTAATGTTAAATAAAGAAAAACGAGCAAAGAGGTTCAAAAAGAAACTATTGCATAAATACCGTCTAGTAATTCTTAATGAGGAGACCTTTGAGGAACGGTTTTCCTTTAAGCTTCATAGATTGAATGTGTTCGTATTTAGTACTCTTTTTGCATTATTTCTTATTTTGACCACAACGGTTATCATCGCATTCACACCACTTCGAGAGTATATTCCAGGTTATTCCTCAACAACTCTAAAACGAAAGGCATCAGTTTTAGTGTATAAAACAGATTCCTTGCAGAGAATTATCGACCTCAATGAGCAATATCTTGCTTCTATACGAAAAGTATTGACTGGAGACGTGAAAACAGTAAATTTCAATAAGGATTCAATTATCGAACTAGCCAAGACAGACCCTTCGGTTTTGATAAGAACATCCAGAAAAGATTCCCTATTGCGAGAACAAGTTGCCCAAGAGGATAAATACAACCCACTTATTGGTAATCGCGAGCAACAATACACATTGTTTTCGCCTGTAAACGGGATTATATCCGCTCCTTATGATAGTAAAGCAAGACATTATGCTGTGGATATTGTTACAGCAAAGGATGCTCCAGTAAAGGCCGTGGCAGATGGAACTGTTATTTTTGCCGAATGGACTGCCCAGACCGGAAATGTGATAATCCTTAAGCACAATAACAATCTAATCTCTGTGTATAAGCACAATGCTATGCTTACAAAAGGGCAGGGGGAGCGCGTAAAGGCAGGGGAGGTTATCGCTACTGTAGGAAGCACCGGTGAACTTACCACGGGACCGCACTTGCATTTTGAGCTTTGGCGTGATGGTGTTCCTGTAAATCCAGCAAATTTTATTGATTTTGATTGATAGCCTATGTCTATAAAATCGTTTGCGGCAAAGATATTTGCTAGAATTGTTGTAAACCGAATTCAGAAATGGGCTCAAAATCCAGTGGAAACACAGCAGAGAGTTTTTGATGATCTTATTTCACATGCCAAGGAGACTACATTTGGAATTGAACATAACTTCCAAAAGATAAATTCATTTAAAGATTTTGCAAATCGAGTTCCTGTCCGCGATTATGAGCAGTTGAGACCCTATGTGGATAAAATGGTTTTAGGGGAAGTCGATATTTTATGGCCTGGAAAACCGCTTTATTTTGCGAAAACATCAGGGACTACATCAGGAGCGAAATTTATACCACTGACCAAGGAATCCATGCCTTATCATATCCAGGCTGCTCGTAATGCAATTCTTTGCTACATCAATGAAACGGGAAATGCCGATTTTGTTGATGGTAAGATGATCTTTTTACAGGGAAGCCCAGAAATGAACGAAAAAAATGGAATTAAAACTGGAAGATTGTCTGGCATTGTTGCCCATTTCGTTCCTGGATATTTACAAAAAAACCGTTTGCCCAGCTGGGAAACAAATTGCATTGAAGATTGGGAAACCAAAGTGGACGCCATTGTTGAAGAGACCAAAAATGAGGATATGACCGTTATCAGCGGGATACCATCATGGGTACAAATGTATTTCGAAAAACTTCAGAAAAAAACTGGGAAGAAAGTTGGCGATCTTTTTAAAAACTTTAATCTCTTTATTTATGGCGGAGTAAATTACGAACCTTATCGTGCCAAATTTGAAAACCTAATTGGTAGAAAGGTCGATAGTATCGAACTCTTTCCAGCAAGTGAAGGTTTTTTTGCCTTTCAGGATAGTCAGAAGGAAAAGGGAATGCTGCTACTTTTGAACTCTGGAATTTTTTATGAATTTATTGAAGCCTCCACTTTTTTTGAGGACAACCCCACGCGTTTGACTATTGGCGAAGTGGAGATTGGTGTCAATTATGTAATGCTGATTTCTACAAATGCTGGATTGTGGGCATACAATCTAGGCGATACCGTACAGTTTACTTCAACAAAACCGTATCGCGTAATCGTTTCGGGAAGAATTAAGCATTTTATTTCGGCTTTTGGCGAGCACGTGATTGGCAAAGAAGTAGAAGTAGCGATGAATAGAGCCATTTCAAAATTCAAATTCTCTATTACCGAATTTACTGTGGCACCTCAGATTACCCCTTCGGGAGATGAACTGCCCTTCCACGAATGGCTTGTTGAGTTCGATAGCGCTCCCGAAAACCTTCACAAAATAACTGTGTTTCTCGATGCTGAAATGCAGCAACAAAATTCATATTACTTCGATTTAATTAAAGGGAAAGTGCTTCAAACGTTAAAAATTACATCACTAAAAAAGAATAGTTTTCAAGAATTTATGAAATCGCAGGGTAAGTTGGGCGGTCAGAATAAAGTGGCCAGACTTTCCAATGACCGAAAGATTGCAGATGCCTTGATTAAAATTCAGCCTAAAAATTAGTAGTATATTTGCATCCAATGAATACAATGAAATCACATACAAGAACACGTGCTCAAGAAAGCACTCAAGCCATAGAAAGGCTATATATTACAATGCGTCATCTATTAAACCGAGGTTTTTATAAACCCATGGGGGTTTCAGGCGAAACGCTTCGGGAATCCTTATTAACATTGAGACCAGAAATCTATGGCTCTATTACTGAAGATAAGATAGAACTCCAAGGCCTGTTGTATATTATGGATCGTTTACCTTATGGTATCGAAGAGTGTAGATATATAAATCTTACAAGTGATGAAGGTTATAAGAACTCTCATTTCGAACCCATTATTCCCCTTAAGCGTAGAAGAAACTGTTATCGAATAGATTCTGAACAGATGAACATTGAGGTCACTCGCGGCCGCTCAGAAATCTACGACATCCTTACACACCTTACCTTTCTCTTTATCGAGTCGCATAAGATAATGAAGCAGGTTCTAATCAATGAAAACGGCGAGGTAATTCGAGATTGGAAGAAACTGGAACAAGTTGTCCAAAAAGGAGGAGAACTTACTCAAGAAGAAAAGGAAGTGGCTCTAACGCATACCGCCAATTTTCTAGGTAGAACTTTTGATGAGATAAAAAATGCATTCCCTTATTTTGCGAGTGAAAAGAACGAAAATCGCTTTTTCAACATAGTTTATTTTATGGGTAAACTGGCTATGGCCGAAGTTGTGGATGACGATAAGCGAATCATAACTTTTAGCCCAGTTCTTCGTGAGCGCTTAGGCCATCATATTCACGGCGAGCAATGGGCGTACCGCATAAAACAAAATTTACAAGAACTCCGACTGCTAGAGCGTCCCCTTCATATAATCAGTGCCAATATGCACAGCGTTATGAATACGCTGTTTGCTGAAGAGGCACTGCCCCAAGAGTTTTCAAAGAAGAAATCTTTACAAGTTTTCGAAACCCTTAGTAGCCCCACCAGCATGTCGCTCAGGGAAAAGGTTATGAAAACGGCAATGGCTCAAGGAATGGTATTTCTAGAGGACGAAAGTGGCACTAATATAGATGTGCAAATCATTGATACAGCCAAAATAAAGAACAATACCTATACCGACGGATTGAACGATATTGAGGAGACGAAAAAGCCGGTAATCATTGTAATGGATTACGCTTTCGGAGAACAGGCTTATGAAACAATGGATGAACTATTGAAGCCTTATATAGATAATAATAATCGCCAATTTTTATTAAATGTCGCTTCCGTTTCCATAATGGGGAAAGCTGGAATTTTGGAAGGTGGAAAAGGCGATATAATGATTCCTTCTGCCCACGTGTTTGAGGGAACGGCGGATAATTATCCGTTCAATAACCAAATGGACAAGTCGCTATTTAAAAATGACGATGTAAAAGTTTTTACTGGAACAATGATTTCGGTGTTGGGAACTTCCCTTCAAAATCGCGATGTATTGAAATTTTTCCATAAGTCTACCTGGAATGTAATTGGTCTGGAAATGGAAGGAGCACATTATCAAAAAGCAATTCAGTCAGCTTCAAAAATACGGCGAAGTATTAGCCCAAGAGTAAAGGTAAGATATGCCTATTATGCCTCAGATAATCCATTGGAAACTGGAAGTACTTTGGCATCTGGTGGATTGGGAACCACTGGTGTGAAACCGACGTATTTAATTACAGAAAAGATGTTAAATCAGATTTTAGACAATCCTAAAAAATAATTTAAATGAAGGTTAAAGTATTGATTACAGGTGGAGCAGGGTTTATTGGCTCCAATTATGTGGAATATGTCTTGGGTCATTCAAAGGAGGAGATTTTCGTGCTCGATAAACTTACTTATGCCGGAAATTTGAAAAATTTGGACACAGTTTCACATAAAATAACCTTTTTGGAAGGAGATATTTGCGATGAGAATTTTATTCAGAATCTTTTCGAAAAACACCAATTTCAAAAGGTAGTTCATTTTGCTGCAGAGAGTCATGTGGACAATTCCATTTCAGGTCCTTCTGAATTTATTCAAACAAATATTGTTGGAACCTTCAACCTCCTTCAAAATGCTTATAAAATTTGGATGGATGGCCCGAACCATTTGAAAGCCGACTTCATAAATGCACGCTTTCTTCATATTTCTACAGATGAGGTTTATGGAACGTTAGGCGAAACGGGTTTGTTTACGGAAACCACTTCTTATGCCCCAAACAGTCCTTACAGCGCGTCAAAAGCAGCTTCAGATTTCCTCGTGCGCAGTTATTTTCATACGTTTGGATTGCCTGTTGTAACCACTAACTGTTCCAACAATTACGGGCCTCATCAGCATAAAGAAAAATTGATTCCAACCATAATTCGCAAAGCGATTTCAGGAGAACCAATTCCTATCTATGGAGATGGAAAAAACGTCCGGGATTGGCTTTATGTGATGGATCATTGTAGTGGTATTTATTTAGCTTTAGAAAAGGGAAAGCTAGGAGAAACCTATAATATTGGAGGTCGAAATGAACGGGAAAACCTTTACATCGCCCATATTATATGCGAATTATTGGACGATATGCTTCCTAAAGAAACTTCGTATAAAGAACAGATAACGTTTGTAAAAGACAGACCAGGTCACGATTTTAGATATGCCATTGATGCTTCAAAAATCGAAAAGGAATTAGGTTGGAAAGCTGATGAAAATTTTGAAAGTGGCATTAGGAAAACCATTTCCTGGTATTTAAAAAATAGAGATAGATTATAAAGAAAATATATGAAAGGAATAATTCTAGCAGGTGGATCAGGAACTCGGTTGCATCCCATCACTTTGGCGGTTAGTAAACAGTTGATGCCAATTTATGACAAACCGATGATTTATTACCCACTATCTACACTTATGTATGCGGGCATCAGAGAAATCCTAATCATTTCAACTCCGCAGGATCTCCCACTTTTTAAACAGCTTTTAGGTGATGGCAAGAGATTGGGCTGCGATTTTCAATATGCCGAACAAGCAAACCCAAATGGTCTTGCTGAAGCATTTATTATTGGCAAAGAGTTTATCGGAAATGATAAGGTTGCCTTGATTTT
>JBLWTS010000069.1:0-19216 GCA_048270045.1 Aequorivita sp. | reverse complement strand
AAACTAAGATATAAATAAAGCGGGAAATCCTTCTTGGAAATCCCGCTTTTAAAAATGTTTATCGGACACTACTGATTCTTAATCAAATCTACCAAAAGAGATGTGTTAATTTTTGTTAATTTGAAATAAATGTTTACTTTCACGGTCGCCAAGGAGTGTTCAAATATCTCGATAAGCGGTTAATGCATTGGTTGTCAGTTATAGCAGTCCTTTACGGGGATTGCTGATTTTAATTGGATTGCAGTAACCATATTTTTTTTGAGGCTTTGATCTCTAAAAGTTTTATTAACAAAAAAAAACCTTTCTAATGAGAAAAATTACATTACTAATTCTATTCGGATTCCTGTGTTCTTGGGCAAATTTTGCCCAAGTAATCGTCGGAAATCAGAGCGGCACCACAAATGCCATGCCCATTAACAGTTGTTATAACTTTTCTTATAGCCAACAACTGATTTATAAAACCGATATTAATTCTACTGCAGGAGACATTACTTCTATCTCTTTTTATTACGATAGAACAACTTCTAATAATAACAGTAGTAGTGCAGGGTGGACTGTTTATATGGGCCACACAACCAAATCCCAATTTGCTAATAATGACGACTGGGTTGCCTTTGCTGATTTAACCGAGGTTTATACTGGAACCGTTACATACCCAACGGCTGGTAACTGGATGCAAATAACTTTTGCAACTCCATTTCCCTACAACAATATCGATAATTTGGTAGTTGCTGTTGATGAAAATCAACCAGGAAATGACTGCTCCAACTATTTTGGAAAAACAGAGGCTATGGGAGCTGGAAGAAGTATTTACTACCGAAGTGATACTGCAAATCCTGATCCTGCAACTCCTCCAACTGCACTTGCTAGAACCAACTTTATTAATAATGTAATTTTAGGAGGACTTCAGGAATTATGTCCTAGACCAACTGATTTAACAATCACAGGCGGCACCGATACAACTGCTATTTTAAACTGGACTGAGAATGGTGTTGCTACCGAATGGGAAGTAGTTTATGGTGTGTCTGGATTTAACCCGAATACTGCGGGAACTGTGCTTACCGATGATGATGGTACTCCTGGAATTACCGTAACTGGATTGACCGCAAATACACTATATGACTTTTATGTAAGATCAATTTGTGGGGTTGGAGAGCAAAGTGCTCTTGTAGGACCTACCACATATAATACTGGCTGTGGAATTTCTACGGCTCCATTTAGCGAAGGGTTTGAATCTGGATTTACTGATCAACAACCTCTTGGTGGATGTTGGTCTCAAAGTTCAGTAACTGGGACTGATGTTTGGATGACGAACAGTAGCATGACTACTTATAATCGCGCTCCTCACGGCGGTGGATGGAATATTTTCTTGCGTTATGGCAATGAAGATTGGATCTTTTATCCTCTGAGCCTTACAGGTGGTACTTCCTATGAGTTAAGGTTTTATGCTAGACAAGATAGTGCTAATGGTGCCAATGCAAGTATCCAAGCGGCTTATGGATCAGCCGATACTCCTGCAGCAATGACAAATGCCATTATTCCATCAACTCCGTTGGTCAATGGTGATTATCAGGAATTCTCAGAATTCTTTACCCCTGCGAGTTCTGGGATATACTATATTGGTATAAAAGGAAAAATAAGTGGTAGCCCTTGGTATATCTCTCTAGATGATATCAGTGTTGAGGAAGCAAGTGGCTGTTTGCGTCCAGGAGCTCTTACCGTTGGTACTGTTACAGATACAACGGCAGAGGTAAGTTGGACACCTAATGGTCCTGCTACGGAATGGGATGTGATTTATGGCTTAGCTGGTTTTGATCCCCAAACAAGTGGAACAACAGTGAATGTTACAACCACTCCGCAAACAACACTAACTGGATTGACAACTGATACAGGGTATGAATTTTACGTTCGATCCATTTGTGGTCCGGGTGAAGAGAGTACACTTTCTTCAGTAAAATATTTCTTTACCGGATATTGTCAGTATACATCTACGTCGACTACTTATTACATCAATAATTTTTCAACGGAAAATGGAGCTCAGAATATTACAAATTTAAATTCAGGGCTATCTCCAAATGGATATGGTAATTACACCAATAAGATTGTGGCCGTTTGGGCTGATGGAAGTTTTGATTTCAATGCCAGTTTCGGGGCATCGTCAACAAATACATTTGGGTTTAATATGTGGATAGATTACAACGGAAACATGGAATTTGAAGCTTCGGAGAAGGTATATGGCTCGGGAGCGTATGTCAACAGTGCTCAAGGTACAATTACTGTTCCAACGGGTACGCCTAATGGGAATTATAGAATTAGGATTGTGGCTGATTATTTAAACACAAATCCTAATGCTTGTGGCACTTCGGCTTATGGCGAAGCTGAGGACTATACTCTTATGGTCGTGGACCAACCTACCTGTATGCCAGTTAGTAATTTGGTTGTAACCGCTCTTGCTCATGATAGTGCCACTGTTAGTTGGACTCCCTATGGAGCAGAAACAGAGTGGGAGGTAGTTTACGGAGCAGCAGGCTTTGATCCTCTTACCGCAGGAACTACTATTCCTGTTACGGTCACTCCAAGTGCTATCATTGATAACTTGGATCCAAATACCTCTTATGATTTTTATGTAAAAGCAATTTGTAGTCCTACAGATGAGAGCTTTTTAGCAGGACCCGGATCGTTCACAACCTCTTGTGTCCCAGCCAGTATTCCATTTACTGAAGGCTTTGAAACTGGATATATTCATGATCAAGCACTGGCCAATTGTTGGTCTCAAACTTCTATTACAGGAGGAAATCCTTGGACATTAAACAATACCAATACAACATACAATCGTGCACCACATTCTGGAGCTTGGAACGTTACATTGCGATATGGCAACGAGGACTGGATGTTTTATCCTTTAGATCTGACAGGTGGTACGGCATATATGTTGACATTTTATGCCAGACAAGATAGTGCTAATGGCGCAAATGCCAGCATTCAAGCTGCTTACGGAACCGTAGATACTCCAGCTGGTATGACAACAACAATTGTCCCTTCAACTCCTTTGGTTAATGGTAATTATCAAGAATTTTCAGAATTTTTTACTCCAACCACCTCAGGTACCTATTATCTTGGTATAAAGGGTACTATAAGTGGTAGTCCTTGGTATATCTCATTGGATGATATTAGCGTCGAGGAGGCAAGTGGTTGCTTACGTCCTGGAGCCCTTACCGTCGGTTTAGTTACCGAAACTACAGCTGATGTAAGTTGGACTGAGAATGGAACGGCCACGCAATGGGAAGTTACTTACGGACTTGCTGGTTTTAATCCAGAAACACAAGGAACGACTGTAATTGTAAACGGTACTCCAGAAACAACCCTTACAGGATTAGTTAGCGATACTGGTTACGAATTTTATGTGCGGGCAATTTGCGGTGCGGGAGATGAGAGTACATTGTCCTCTGCAAAGTATTTCTTTACTGGCTATTGTCAATATACATCCACTTCGACTACCTATTATATCAATAATTTTGCAACGACGGAGGCGATTCAAGATATTACCAATAACAATTCTGGACTTTCACCAAATGGATATGGTAATTTCACCAATATGGTTGTAACTACATTTGCTGGAGGAAGTTTTGATTTC
This sequence comes from Aequorivita sp., assembly GCA_048270045.1. GTDB lineage: Bacteria > Bacteroidota > Bacteroidia > Flavobacteriales > Flavobacteriaceae > Aequorivita. The sequence continues at coordinate 15,582 of JBLWTS010000069.1, read as the reverse complement.
GCTGCTAGTTATGGAGGAAATAACACTACCTACGGTTTTAATATGTGGATAGATTACAACGGAAACATGGAATTTGAACCAACCGAAAGAGTATATGCTTCTGGCGGGTACTTCAGTAGTGCTCAAGGTACTATTACTGTTCCAATGGGTACTGCCAATGGAAATTATAGAATTAGAATTGTTGCAGATTATTTAAATACAAATCCGCAGCCTTGTGGTACTTCTGCTTATGGAGAAGCTGAGGACTATACCTTGATGATAATCGATACGCCTAGTTGTATGCCACCGAGAGGTGTTGCCGTAGTGGGCGTAACAGAAACCACTGCCGATGTAAGTTGGACTCCTTGGGGAACAGAAACAGAATGGGAGATTAAATACGGTGCTCCGGGCTTTAATCCAGAAACCGATGGAACTTTGGTACACATTGATGGAGGAATTCCGGCAGCTACTATTACAGGCCTTACCGCCAGTACGGAATACGAGTTCTATGTAAGAGGATATTGCGGTGTTGATGATGTAAGTATTTGGACAGGTCCAGGTTACTTCGTAACGGAATGTGTGGTTGTTAACCCACCATACACACTCGATTTTCAGTCAACTACACCTCCTAACATTCCAATTTGTACCAGTGTTGAAAATCTAGGCAATGGTAACGCTTGGGAAGTAGCCAACGTTAATGAAAATGGTTTTACTGGAAGAGCACTTCGTTATAAGTGGAATTCCAATAACGCAGCCAATACTTGGTTCTATACGCAAGGTTTAAACCTTACGGCTGGAATTGAATATCAAATTTCATATAAATATGGTAATAATGGTAGTGCCTTTCATGAAAAAATGAAAGTGGCTTATGGTACTGCTCCAGGCTCCACATATATGACAAATGAATTGGCCGATTACACAGATATTACAGGTGGTACACCAATATTTGAGGAATTAGTATTTACTGTTCCTGCGGATGGAGTTTACTATTTCGGTTTCAAGGCCTACACGCCTGCAGATCAATTTTATCTTTTTGTGGATGACATTCATATTCGCTATGCAGCTGAGTGTGATCCTGTAACGGATGTTGAGATTACAAATGTTCAAGATACTTCTATTACAGTAATTTGGACAGAATCGCCAACAGCTACTGATGGTTATATTGTGGATGTTTATTTACAAGGTCAAAATCCAACTATTGATACTCCCGTTGCGAGCGAAACTGTGGTGGCTGGAATTACCTCCGCAACTATTATCGGTCTCGAACGTGATACATCATATGATGTGTATGTGACTTCAAATTGTGGGAACGGAAACTTTATCAGCACTCAGGCGTTAAACGTTGTTACTACTGATTTAGGTGTGGGCGATAATAACTATGCTCATATCAACTATTTCCCGAATCCAGTAAAAGATCAATTGACTATTACGGCTGCGAGTTCAATCGAAACCATTACCGTTTATAATCTTTTGGGACAAAAGGTATTACAGCTCCAACCAAGGAATATAAACGTTGTATTGGATATGTCTTCCTTGCCAACTGGAACCTATGTTCTGAAGGCAACGCTTGCGGACGCTGCTTCAACCTTCAAGATTGTGAAGGAATAAGCCGATTTAATAGAATTTATGCTTCAAAGGAGAGACCTAGAAACAGGTCTCTTTTTTTTGTGGCTATTTGATCCAAGATTGATAACATAAAACTAAAAGGAATTATTTATGCGAGATTGTAGGCTCAATAAAACCCCTTAATGTCCCATTCCTTTGAAGACAGAAGGTCTTTGTTAAATTTTATTGCCAATTTTAGAACTTCTTATTGGAAAAAATTGGTGGGGAGGCGGCTAACTCTGGCAACCCATCAATTTTTTTGAATTCTTTGGATAATTCGAAATGGAATTCAATAATGGTGTTAGCTCATAACCAAAGTTGTCGTAGACATAAAGTTACAATACCCATTTCGGATTTCATTCGCAACCCAGAGTAAGGGTAAATTTTAGCTGTAGGTTCATTGAGGTTCACGTTGGATTCACTAATTTAATCACTGGATATTATAGATTTATCCCTGTTGTTTTCTATATTTGCGGCTCAGAAAGTTGAAAAGATTAGGTTGTCTAAAATTCGCGCTCATAATTAGAGAAAGGATGATGTCTAATCTTTCATTTTTAGACTTGAAAAACTAACCAATCAATGAAATCAAACTTATCAGTGGCTATCAAAGCCGCTCTGAATGCGGGAATAGAGATTCTGAAAGTATACGGAACAGAATTCAATGTTGAAATAAAAGGAGACAATTCCCCACTCACTCTCGCCGACAACAAGGCCAACGAAGTTATCAATTCTTATCTTTTACCAACTGAAATCCCTATTATTAGTGAGGAAAATAAACAGTTACCATATAGTGATAGAAAGGATTGGAGCCGCTGTTGGATTGTAGATCCATTGGATGGTACCAAAGAGTTCATTAAGCGGAACGGTGAATTTACTGTAAACATCGCGCTTGTTGAAAATGGCATTCCCATCCTTGGTGTTATATATGTTCCAGTATCAAAAACGCTCTATTTTACTGAGAATCGACAAACGTCAAAAAAGATTGTTCTAGATTCTGAGGATACGTCAATGGAGACGATTTTTAAAGATGCAATTGAAATTAAACCAAAACCAGTTAATGGTGTCGTTAAAATTGTGGGTAGTCGCTCACACTTAAATGAAGATACTGAAAGATTTATTTCTGAGGTTGAAAAGAAAAACGAAGTGGAAATCGTTTCAATGGGCAGTTCCTTAAAGTTCTGTATGGTTGCAGAAGGATTAGCTCATATTTATCCCCGCTATGCCCCTACTATGGAATGGGATACCGCTGCCGGCCATGCTATTTGTAATGCTGCCGGTGTTGAAGTTATCGATCAAGACACTGGGGTGCCAATGAAATACAACAAACCCAATTTATTAAACAATCACTTTCTTGTTAAGAGAATTCGATGATAGGAAGTTCCAGTAAAAGACACATTGCGAAGGCCATTACATGGAGGCTTGTAGGAACTCTGGACACCATGATGTTATCATGGTTTATTACAGGAAGTCCGCTTACAGGCCTAAAAATAGGCCTATTTGAGGTTGTTACCAAAATGGTGCTATATTATTTGCACGAACGGGTATGGTACCGAATCAATCTTTCTAAATCGGGAATTATTCGTGAAAGCAGAAAACGTCATATTGCTAAAACAATTACTTGGCGGGCTCTCGGTACGACCGATACTATGTTGTTGTCCTGGTTTATTACCGGAAATCCATTGGTGGGAATGAAAATCGGATTTGCTGAATTAATAACAAAAATGGTGCTGTATTACCTACATGAAAGAGTTTGGTACAGGTCTAATTTTGGATTGAATGATAGAAAATCTGAGGATTCACAAGAAACTATAAAGTAATTTTCGACTTTAATTTAATTCATGTCTTTAGGTAAAATTCATTGCTGGACCATTCGGCAAAATTTGGATTAAAAAGGTTTAGAGTAAAAATTTTGTATAAATATTATTGATAGATGAAAGAGAACATTATTGCGCATAATTTTAGTATTAAGAAGGAAGATCGAATTGCTTTAAATAATCATTCATCTTTATTGATTTGGTTTACGGGTCTTTCCGGGTCTGGGAAATCCACCATAGCGAATGCCTTAGAGAAAGCTCTGTTCGCAAAAGGTGTTCATAGCTATTCTCTGGATGGTGATAACGTTAGGCAAGGAATTAATTCCAATCTGTCATTTTCACCAGAAGATAGATCTGAAAACATCAGAAGAATTGGAGAAATAGCAAATTTAATGATCGATGCGGGCTTGGTGGTTTTGGCTTCTTTTGTTTCTCCTTATAGGGAAGATCGTGAAAGAGTGAAAAGTATCGTGGGATTTGATAACTTTGTCGAAATATTTGTAAATACGCCAGTTGAGGAATGTGAGCGGCGGGATGTAAAGGGGCTTTATGAAAAAGCGAGAAAGGGAGAGATCAAAAATTTCACAGGTGTAAATGCACCCTACGAGTTTCCATTGAATCCTGATATCGAAGTTGTCACTACAAAAGCTACCGTTGATGAAATTGTGGCAACAATCTTAGAAAATATAATGAATAAAATTAATTTGAAATGAATAAGTATTATTTGAATTATCTTGACGAATTGGAGTCAGAAGCCATCTACATCCTTCGCGAAGTATTGTCCCAGTTTCAAAATCCTGTCATCCTTTTTTCGGGAGGTAAGGACTCCATCCTGGTGACGCATTTGGCAAAAAAAGCGTTTTATCCTTGTAAAATTCCCTTTCCGCTACTTCACGTGGATACTGGACATAATTTTCCTGAAACAATTCAATTCAGAGATGATCTGATTAAGGAATTGGGAATCCAGTTACTTGTGGGGTCAGTTCAGGAATCGATTGACAATGGAAGAGTTGCAGAGGAAAAAGGAAAAAATGCAACTCGTAATGCACTTCAAATAACAACCTTATTGGATGCCATTGAGAGTAACAAAGTAGATTGCGCCATTGGTGGCGGAAGAAGAGATGAGGAAAAAGCGCGAGCTAAGGAACGAATTTTTTCACACCGTGATGATTTTGGTCAATGGGATCCCAAAAATCAGCGTCCAGAATTATGGAACATTCTAAATGGAAAATATGTTGAAGGTGAGCATTTTAGAGCCTTTCCCATAAGTAATTGGACTGAAATGGATGTCTGGAATTATATCAAAAGAGAAAATATAGCCATTCCTTCCCTTTATTTAGCTCATCAGCGCGATGTGGTTTGGAGAAATGATTCATGGATTCCAGTTTCTGAATTTTTAAGACTGGAAGAGAACGAGAAGATTCACTCAAAGAGAATTCGGTTTAGAACTCTAGGAGATATTACAATTACTGGAGGAATTGAGTCTGATGCTGATACCCTTGAAAAAATTGTAGCCGAGGTTTCCACAATGAAAAAAACCGAACGTGGCAATCGTAGTGATGATAAGCGCAGCGAAACTGCAATGGAGGATAGAAAAAGACATGGTTATTTTTAATTAGAGACCAGAATCTGATAAATCCAAAATCAATGAATCAAAGAATCAACGAATTAACAAATTAACGAAATGGAAATTGATAAGAATCAGTTATTAAGATTTACAACGGCAGGCAGTGTTGACGATGGTAAAAGTACTTTAATAGGGAGATTGCTTTATGATAGTAAATCAATATTTGAAGATCAAATTGAAGCCATCGAGAACTCCAGTAGAAAGAAAGGCCTTGAAGGCGTCGACCTTGCAATGTTTACAGATGGTTTGAAAGATGAGCGGGAACAAGGAATAACCATTGATGTGGCTTACCGATATTTTACTACACCCAAACGAAAATTCATAATTGCAGACACTCCTGGGCATATCCAATATACACGGAATATGGTTACAGGTGCGTCTACCGCAAATGCTGCTTTAATATTGATTGATGCTAGGCACGGTGTGATAGAGCAAACAAAACGGCATGCATTTATAGCTTCCTTGCTGCAAATCCCGCATATAGTAGTTTGTGTCAATAAAATGGATTTAGTAGATTACTCTGAAGAAGTTTTTCAAAAAATAGTTCATCAGTTCGAAGGATTTTCCTCTAAACTTTATGTAAAGGATATTCAATTCCTTCCTATTAGTGCCTTAAATGGCGATAATGTTGTAGATAGATCCACAAATATGGATTGGTATCAAGGTTCTCCATTATTACATGCTTTGGAAACTATGCATATTGGTAGTGATGTTAATAAGATTGATGCTCGTTTCCCTGTGCAAACAGTTTTAAGGCCACAACGTGATGGGTTTATCGACTACAGAGGGTATGCAGGACGAGTTGCAAGTGGTATTTTCAGACCAGGGGACGAGGTTGTGGTTCTACCTTCGGGCTTTTCCTCAAAAATAAAAACTATCGACACTATGGATGGGGAAATTGATCAAGCTTTTGCGCCTATGTCTATTTCAATCACTCTAGAAGACGACATAGATATTAGTCGTGGCGATATGATTGTAAAAGAGAATAACCAGCCTAGACCCGTTCAAGAATTTGATGCTATGCTTTGCTGGTTTAACAATTCATCAGCCCAACCACGAGCAAAATATACCATAATGCATGCTTCCAACGAACAAAAAGCTATTATCAAGGAGGTGCTCTATAAAATAGACGTCAATACCTATGCCCGTGAGGAAGGTGATAAGGAGTTAAAGATGAATGATATTGCACGAATTAGTATTCGCACTACACGACCTTTGATGATAGATGAGTACAGAGACAATAGAGTAACTGGAAGTTTTGTCTTGATTGATGATACTACTCATGAAACTGTTGCCGCGGGTATGATAGTTTAGAGCGAAGTGTATTACTATATAGTAGAGTATAATCAATCAATAAAAATGAATAATATAGATACAAATATAGAAGTCAAAATCGCTGTAATTGGTTTGGGTTATGTGGGCTTGCCCTTGGCTAGACTATTTGGAACCAAATATCCTGTCGTTGGCTTTGATGTTAACCGTGCTAGGATCGAGGCCTTGCAAAATGGACATGATTCCACCAAAGAAGTGTCCGATGACGTGTTGAAAAAAGTATTGCTAAAATCTAATCCCCTAACATCTGACGTGGGGTCTTCATCGGGAGAGGTAGCTGTTGCTTTAAAAAAGGGACTTTTCTGTACGCCTGACATTATGGACATCCAGGAATGCAATTATTATATTGTTACCGTTCCAACCCCTGTCGATAAAAATAGACGCCCTATTTTGGATCCATTATATGCCGCGAGCGAAACCGTGGGTAAAGTATTGAAATCAGGCGATACGGTAATCTATGAATCTACTGTATACCCTGGAGTTACTGAAGAGGAGTGCGTTCCTGTCTTGGAAAGAGTGAGTGGACTTAAATTTAATGTTGATTTCTTTGTAGGCTATTCTCCCGAACGCATTAATCCAGGTGATAAAGAGCACACTGTAGATAAGATTCTTAAAATAACATCTGGTTCTACACCCGAAACGGCAGAGCGAGTGAACGCAATTTATTCATCCGTTATCACGGCAGGCACGTATATGGCCTCCAGTATAAAAGTTGCTGAAGCCGCTAAAGTAATTGAGAATTCCCAGAGGGATATCAATATTGCTTTCGTCAATGAGTTGGCAAAGATTTTTAATCTTATGGAAATAGATACTCATGCTGTTTTAGAGGCTGCAAGTACTAAATGGAATTTCCTTCCATTTAAACCTGGACTTGTTGGCGGACATTGTATCGGAGTAGATCCATACTATCTCGCGCAAAAAGCACAGGAATGTGGTTACCATCCAGAAATAATATTGGCAGGAAGACGGCTGAATGATTCAATGGGAGAATATGTGGCTTCCCAGGTTATAAAATGTATGATCAAAAAAGGAATTGCCATTAATGGCGCAGAAGTTCTAATGCTCGGAATCACTTTCAAGGAGAACTGTCCTGACGTGCGAAATACCAAAATTGTGGATGTTATATCCTCTTTGGAAGATTATGGTATAAAAGTGAATGTTTATGACCCTTGGGCAAATCCAGAGGAAGTGATGCACGAATACAAAATTCAATGTACCAATGAAATACCCAAGGGTAAATTCGACGGTATCGTTTTGGGTGTCGCTCATGATGAGTTTTTGAAGCTGGATTTAAATCCTTTGAAAAATGACGTCGCAATTGTTTACGATGTGAAGGGCGTTTTAAAAACTGCCAATGGAAGATTATGATGTAAGAGGGCCAAAAGTGAGAGCAAATAAGATTGGGGATGAAGTAATTAGAATAGATGTCCAAATCATCAACCTCTTATAATTTAAAAAGCATGAATTTAGACCAATTTAAATTTTTAGAAAATAAAAATATCTTAGTTACAGGGGGTGCAGGTTTCATTGGTTCAAATCTTTGTGAGGTTTTACTAAAACTCAATGCCAAGGTTACTTGTCTGGACAATTTTTCAACTGGCTTCAAACATAATATAGCACCGTTTTTATGTCATTCAAATTTTGAATTGATAGAAGGTGACATTCGTGATTTGCCAACTTGCCACACAGCTTGTAAAAAACAAGATTTTGTTTTGCATCAAGCCGCATTGGGCTCCGTACCTCGTTCGATAAACGATCCAATTATCTCCAATGAAGTAAATGTAGGTGGATTTTTAAATATGCTGGTTGCTGCCCGAGATGCGGGAGTAAAGCGATTTGTCTATGCTGCCAGTAGCTCTACTTATGGCGATTCAGAAGCTTTGCCCAAGTTGGAAGATAATATAGGGAAACCTTTATCTCCTTATGCCATCACAAAATATGTCAACGAACTCTATGCTCAAATTTTTCACACCACCTACAACCTTGATACAATAGGACTCAGATACTTTAATGTATTTGGTAGACGTCAGGACCCAAATGGGGCCTATGCGGCAGTAATCCCCTTGTTTGTAAAACAATTTATGGCACTCGAAAGTCCGTTAATCAATGGGGATGGGAGCTATTCCAGGGATTTCACATATATTGATAATGTGCTTCAGATGAACTTGTTGGCGATTATTTCCGAAAACACAGATGCTGTGAACCAAGTTTACAATACAGCAGTTGGTGATCGCACAACCTTATTACAGCTTACTAGCTTACTTAAAAAGCATCTAGGTGCATTTGACTCTGCTATAAATGATGTACCTATTTTGCACGGCCCCAATCGCAAAGGAGACATTCCGCATTCGCTAGCATCGGTTGAGAAAGCTGAAAAGTTGCTTGGTTATAAACCCACTCATCCAATTGACAAGGGAATTCAGGAAGCCGTGGGTTGGTACTGGGAGAATTTAAAATAAATAGAAATAAATAATATACTTGAGTAAATGAAGATTCAAAATATATGCTGTATCGGTGCCGGATATGTAGGTGGACCCACCATGTCCGTTTTGGCTCAGCAAAATCCGAATATCAAAATTACCGTCGTCGATTTAAACGAGAGAAGAATCGCTGCTTGGAATGACTCCAATTTAGACAACCTTCCTATTTACGAACCCGGACTGAAGGAAGTAGTTCAAGAAGCAAGAGGACGAAATCTATTTTTTAGTACCGAAGTTGATAAAGCTATTGATGATGCCGAAATTATATTTATCTCTGTAAATACTCCCACCAAAACTTATGGAAAGGGAAAAGGGCTGGCAGCCGATTTGAAATATATTGAACTATGTGCACGTCAAATAGCAAGGATAGCGACTTCAGATAAAATTGTGGTAGAAAAATCGACCTTACCAGTACGAACAGCACACGCCATAAAGGATATACTGGATAACACTGGAAATGGTGTAAAGTTTCAAATCCTTTCCAATCCTGAATTTTTGGCGGAAGGAACAGCCGTTCAAGACTTGTTAAACCCTGATCGTGTATTGATTGGTGGGGAAGATAGCAAGGAAGGGAACGAGGCAATGGAGGCTCTCGTAAACATATATGCTTCCTGGATTCCTCGAGAGAGAATTCTGACAACAAATGTTTGGTCTTCGGAACTATCAAAATTGGTTGCAAATGCATTTCTTGCCCAGCGAGTTTCTTCTATTAATGCCATTTCAGAATTATGTGAAAGTACAGGTGCAGATGTTGATGAGGTAAGTAGAGCTATAGGAATGGATAGCAGAATAGGACCAAAATTTCTAAAGGCCTCCGTAGGTTTTGGAGGTTCTTGTTTCCAAAAGGATATTTTGAACCTAGTTTATATAGCTAAGAGTTATGGACTGAATGAAGTGGCAGACTACTGGGAACAAGTAATAATCATGAATGATCATCAAAAACAACGTTTTGCTGAAAATATGATTAGTACGCTGTATAATACAGTATCTGGAAAAAAGATAACCTTCTTAGGTTGGGCTTTTAAAAAGGACACTAACGACACTCGTGAATCCGCTGCAATCTATGTTGCTGATGCCTTGCTAAACGAGCAGGCTGAAATATATGTTTACGACCCAAAAGTAACTGCCGAACAAATCTATGCCGATTTGGATTATTTAAATACTAGAAGCCCAGAAGAAAATAGAAGGTTAGTGAAGGTTGTCAATGAACCCTATAACGCCTGTGAAGATGCCCATGCAATAGCCATATTGACGGAATGGGACGAATTTAAGGATTACGACTGGAAACGGATTTATAAATCTGTTGTGAAGCCCGCTTTTGTATTTGATGGACGTAAATTACTCAACCCAAATCAAATGAAGAAAATCGGATTTCATTATTCGGCCATAGGAGTTTCACAACGTAAAGATTAATTATGAAGATCTTAGTGACCGGTGCTGCTGGGTTTATAGGATATCATTTATGTGAAAGGATGCTTGCATTGGGGCATGAGGTTGTTGGGCTTGATAACATTAATGAATACTATGACGTCAATCTTAAATTTAGTCGACTAAAGAATTTGGGTATATCCCAAAGTGAGATTGAGTACAATAAAAAGGTCACAAGCAGCATTCATGGAGACAAGTGTGAGTTCATAAAATTGAACTTAGAGGACCAACTCAATCTACCATTGCTTTTTGAGCATGAGAAGTTCGATATTGTTTGTAATCTGGCAGCGCAGGCAGGAGTAAGGTACAGTATAGAGCAGCCCATGAAATACGTGGAAAGCAATATTGTTGGTTTCGCAAATCTGTTAGAATGTGTTCGGCATGCAGGAATAAAAAAACTGGTTTACGCCAGTAGCTCCAGTGTTTATGGAATGAACGAAAAAATTCCTTTTTCTACCGAGGACAACGTTGATCATCCCATTAGTATGTACGCTGCGACTAAAAAGAGCAACGAATTAATGGCGCATACCTATAGCCATTTATTTAATATTGAAACAATAGGTCTCCGCTTCTTTACAGTTTATGGCCCTTGGGGTAGACCCGATATGGCGATGTTTTTATTTACAGATGCTATTCTGAACGATAAGCCTATAAAGGTTTTTAATGAAGGAAATTTATCCCGTGATTTTACTTACATTGATGATATTGTGGATGGGGTAGTTGCGACTTTAAAGGAAAATGATCCTACCGATGAATTATATCGGCTTTACAATATTGGAAATGGAAATCCAGTTAAGCTGATGGGTTTTATAGAAGCGATTGAAAATGCTACAAGTAGGAAAGCGACAATGCAAATGCTCCCTATGCAGCCAGGTGACGTCGAATTAACATGGGCCGATACCGATTCCTTGGAGAATGATTATAACTACAAGCCAAATACCACTATACAATCAGGAGTGGATTCATATATTGCATGGTATTTGGATTACTATTCTAACAGTTCGGGGTAGAAAGGTTTCGTGTCATCCTTTATTTTTTTAAGGATTAATCAAGAGGCTGTATTCAATTATTAAAGATCTTTTAATCAATGAGGTTGCGAAACGGTATTGTGAAAATGTAAAAACGAAAAATGAAAAAAGTACTTATCGTATTTGGAACGAGACCAGAGGCAATTAAAATGGCGCCTTTGGTTAAAGAATTCGAAAAATATCCTGAGACATTTGAAACGCGAGTTTGTGTAACAGCACAGCATCGGGAGATGTTAGATCAAGTACTCACTTTTTTTAACATTATACCTCATTATGATTTAGACTTGATGAAGCCTAGCCAAGACTTATACGAACTTACAGCTGCGATTATAACAGAGTTGAAACTGGTTTTGGAACACTTTAAACCCGATTACGTTTTTGTTCACGGTGACACCACAACGAGTATGGCTTCAAGTATAGCTGGGTTTTATAGTGGTGCGCAAGTTTGTCACATTGAGGCTGGTTTAAGAACTCATGATAAATACTCTCCATTTCCAGAAGAATTAAATAGGCAGATAACGGGCCGTGTAGCCGATTACCATTTTGCACCCACACAAGCTTCTCGAAACAATTTGTTAAATGAAAATATAAGTCCAGCAACTATTACAGTAACAGGTAATACAGTAATAGACGCTTTATTGCAGAGTGTAGAGAAGGTAAAGCAAGAACCAAGTGATTTAGTTATACAATTAGACAAAAATTTAAACGGAGCTGACTTAATATTAGTAACAGGACACAGACGGGAAAATCATGGAGATGGGTTTATACGTATATGTGAGGCTCTGAAAACAATTGCATTGCAACGACCAAAAATACGAATAATCTATCCAGTACATCTAAACCCAAAAGTTTTGGAACCAGTTAGCCGTATCTTGGGGGATATTGAAAACATTCAATTGATAGACCCTTTGGCATATCACGATTTTATTTGGATTATGAATAGGGCTAAGATAATTATAACCGATAGTGGCGGGGTTCAGGAAGAAGCACCAAGTTTAGGAAAACCTGTTTTGGTAATGAGAGACACTACCGAACGCCCTGAGGCTATAGATGCAGGGACAGTAATTTTGGTAGGAACGAATACTGAAAAGATAATTAAGGAAACCTTCTCGCTTCTTGATAACCAAGCCCACTTCAAAAAGATGAGTAGTTGTCATAATCCATATGGAGATGGCAAAGCGTGTATGAGAATTGTCGAGTTTATGAAAGAACTGACATTTAATCCAAACTAGATTTGAGGTCGGAGTTCGCGAAAGCTGAATATCAAAACGAATATAAAAAATATAAAAATAACTAATACATAATGAACCCAGACGTAGTAACAATTGGTTTAGGATATATAGGATTGCCCACTTCAGCCATGATGGCTTCCAAGGGAATTCAAGTTCATGGGGTAGATGTGAATCCAGAGGTGGTGAAAATCATTAATTCAGGAAAGATTCATATCATTGAAATGGATCTGGAAGAAGCAGTTGCTGAGGCAGTAAATAAAGGCTACTTGAAAGCTGATACTAAACCCGTTGCCGCTGACACATATTTAGTCGTAGTTCCCACCCCATTTAAAGGAAATCATCAACCGGATATTTCGTATGTAGAATCAGCAACCATAGCGATTCTGCCATTCTTAAAAGAAGGAGATTTGTATATTATTGAATCTACCTCTCCCATCGGTACTACTGAAAAAATGATGAAGCTTATTTATGGAAAGAGACCAGAATTAAAAGGGAAAATCCATTTAGCTTATTGTCCCGAACGTGTGCTCCCTGGAAATGTAATGTATGAATTAGTGCATAATGATAGAGTAATAGGAGGTGTAGATGATAAGAGTACTGAAAAGGCAATTACGTTTTATAGACAATTTGTAACTGGGGAATTACATGCAACAAACGCACGTACCGCGGAAATGTGTAAACTGACAGAGAATTCGAGCAGAGACGTACAGATTGCCTTCGCAAATGAGTTATCACTAATTTGCGATAAAGCCGAAGTAAATGTATGGGAGTTGATACGTTTAGCAAATAAACACCCAAGAGTAAACATATTACAACCAGGCTGTGGTGTTGGTGGTCATTGTATAGCGGTTGATCCTTATTTTATTACTTCTGAATTTCCCCTAGAGTCACAGCTTATAGGAAAGGCACGAGAGATCAATAATTACAAAAGCTTTTGGTGTGCCCAGCAAATCATAATGGCAAAACATGACTTTCTTTTAAAACACGGGCGTCAGCCATCCGTCGCTTTAATGGGACTGGCTTTTAAACCGAACATAGACGATTTAAGAGAATCCCCTGCCAAATATATCGTTCAAAAAGTATTGCAAGACACTCAAGATGAGCAATTTTATATTGTGGAACCTAATATAAAGGAGCATCAGGTTTTTAAAATTACTGATTTTAAAGAGGCGGCAGAAAAGGCCGATATTATTGCTTTTTTGGTGGGCCACAAAGAATTTAAGGAATTGAAATTAGAAAAAGAAAAGATCGTATTGGATTTTTGCGGAATTGTTAAATAGTCGATTAGAAAGAACCGTGAGATATTAATACAAATATTTTTCGATAGAAAAGGGGCTTAATGAATAAATACTTGATAACAAAGCCCATTGTAATAGAGCCAGTGCATTATGAAAAATAAAGGTATTCCAAATACTTTCATTATTGGAGTTCAAAAATCGGGAACAACAACCTTACATGATTGGCTAATTCAGCACCCAGAAATCTATGGTAAAAGGGAAATAAAAGATGTTGATTTCTTTTCTCACCCCGAAAGATCTAAAAATTCTAAAGAATTGCTTTTTAATGCTTTTAAAAACAATAAAGGTGAAAAAGTAATGCTACATTCCTGCGTAAACTACTTTTTATACGAAAAAGCTCTAGAAAGAATATCACAATTAGTTCCAGATGCCAAAATTATTGTGATCTTTAGGAATCCTGTTAAAAGAGCTATTTCTGCGTTCAATTATTTTAAAAAACTAAAAGTTGAGGATAGAGATATTGAGGAGGCACTAATTTACAACCCCAAAGACATCCTGGAGTTTTCACGTTTCAACAATGATTTCACCTATATTGAGCACGGTCTTTATTTTAAACAACTTCAACAATGCTTGAAGTATTTTAAAAAGGAACAAGTATTACTTCTTGAATTTGACGAATTGCATAATAATCCTGAAAATTTACTCCGTCGAGTATATGAATTTTTAAAAATTTCAAAAAACTTTTTACCCGATTTAAAAGCAAGGAATGTAACGGGAAAAGTAAAAAATAAATGGATTCAGGACCTTTTACTCCATACAGGTGGCGGCAAAAAAATGGCAATGAAAATCTTGAATCTAATTGGAATTTCGCCAATTAAAAGAAAATCGATTAAACAAAAGCTAATTGATGTAAATACTACAAATGAAAACACAACCAGCAAGAGAGGAGAAAATAAGAAGAAGGATGCTACCACACGGGTTATTCTAGAGAAATTGACGGAAAATTTTATAGAAGACACAAAACAACTTGACGTATTGCTCGGAACTAATTATGAGTTAAAATGGTTTAAAAAGACTTGATATGTATATCGATAAACCTATAATTTTTATTGGCTTTCCTCGGTCAGGTACCTCAATAATTTCTGAAATAATCTTCCAACATGAATATTTGGCATGGCCTTCTAATTACCAGGATAGATACCCTAAAAGTACTTTTGTAAATAGACTTAGACCTTTATTGGATAATGATGTTTGGCGTTTGCATGGCCAAAAGCCTCAATTAAATAAAATAGCTTGGTATAATAGATATGTTTTTAAGCCATCTGAAGCTTATAACTTCTGGGAAGGCATAACTGATGAATCCATAAATTTTTCAACTGGATTTTTGTTCAATATGAGCGCGACGGATGAAGGTATAAAAAGAATAAGGGGTCATTTTGATAAATTGGTAAGCTTACAATATAGAAAACGATTAGGTTTTAAAATTACAGGACCCGGCAGATTAAGTTATCTACATTCTATTTTCCCAGACGCTATTTTTATTGAAATATCTCGAGAACCATTTGCCGCCATACGTTCATTAATGAAGGTTCCCTTTTGGCAGAATAAAAATAACCGTCTTTATTGGGAAGGAGCATATACAAAAGATGAGGTTTTAAAAGCAAATCGCTTTCTTAACGAGCCTGCATTACTGGCCGCAATTCAATATAAAAAAATAAAGGATACTATTGAAGAAGAACAAAAGAAAACTGGTGCTAACTATCATTCTATTGCATATGAAGATTTCGTAACAAACCCAGGAGCAGTCATTAACTCTATA
>JBLWTS010000068.1:0-19269 GCA_048270045.1 Aequorivita sp. | reverse complement strand
GGTTTCCAAAACCTTGTAGGTTTATTAGTATTTCGCATAAATACCGATGCGGATAGAAAACCCCAAAGTTATAATGAGAATTAATCTTATTTTTGTAATTCAATCAAAATACAACCAAAAAAATGAAAGCATACATATTTCCCGGACAGGGTGCGCAATTTTCCGGAATGGGAAAAGATTTATACGATGCATCGACAAAAGCAAAGGATCTTTTCAGTCACGCCAATGAAGTATTGGGTTTTGACATTACCAAAATTATGTTTGAAGGCACGGCGGATGAGTTAAAGCAAACCAAAGTTACGCAACCAGCCATTTTCTTACACTCTGCAATCTTGGCAGAAGTGATGGGCGATAATTTTCAGCCCGATATGGTCGCTGGACACTCTTTAGGCGAAATCTCGGCTTTAGTAGCAAATAGAACCTTGGCCTTTAGCGATGGCCTGAAACTGGTATATAAACGCGCTCTAGCAATGCAAAACGCATGTGAATTGGTTCCGTCCACAATGGCTGCAGTTTTAGGATTAGAAGATTCAATAGTAGAAGAAATTTGCGCAAAAACTTCAGGAATCGTTGTTGCTGCAAACTACAATTGTCCAGGGCAACTCGTGATTTCAGGTGAAGTGGATGCCGTTGGAAGAGCTTGTGAAAGTTTAAAAGTAGCTGGAGCAAGAAGGGCTCTTATTTTACCTGTCGGCGGCGCTTTCCATAGTCCTTTGATGGAACCTGCTCGAGAAGAATTGGCCGCTGCCATTGAAGCTACACAGTTTACTGAACCAGCGTGCCCCATCTACCAAAACGTATCCACCTTTGCTGTAACTGATCCTTCGCAAATAAAGAAGAACTTGATTTCACAGCTAACGGCTCCTGTAAGATGGACACAAAGTGTACAAAACATGATAAAAGACGGTGCCAAAACCTTCATTGAAGTTGGCCCTGGAAATGTTTTACAAGGCTTAGTAAAAAAGATCGACAACTCAGCAGAAACCGAAAAAGCGGAGATTTAGCCACTTATTCACAACTATAATTGTGAGGCGCAGCGATTCGATAAACATAAAAAATTCGTGCATTCATGGTAAACTATGACCACGAATGCACGAAATACTTTTTACAAATCTTCTCTAAAATTTCAATTAACTTCCAACTACCTCTCGGTTACTGAGCGGAGTCGAAGTATCGATTTCAGCTTCAGTTTCGATTTCAATTTCATTTTCCCACTCCTCTTTCATAAAATTCCCTTCGCTCCTCATCTGGAACAAGATCGCCTCCAGTAGCCCAAGCAATATGGGTCGCATTTTCCATATTTAAATGATTCTTCTCGGCATAATCCGTTTTGGCAACCATTTGCGCCCCAATCAATCCAGCCGTTGCTGAAGGCTCTAAGAATATTTTTTCAGAATCCATCAATTGTGCTAAAAGCGTAAATAAATGATTGTCTTCAATAGTATAAACACCACTTATCAAGTGATTGCTGATATTAGTTGCAAAATTGGAAGCCTGTCCCACGGCCAAACCATCTGCTTCGGTTTTGTTGTCTATACCGAGGTCATGAACGCTTATATTGCTCATTTCGCCAGTAGCCAAAGCGACCAATACTGCTGGGGAATGAGTTGGTTCTACAAAAAAGCAATGTACATGGTCGCGGTAAATCTGCTTTAAACCAAAGGCTGTTCCTCCCGGAGAACCGCCAACGCCACAGGGAGAATACACAAACAAGGGATGGTCTTTATCCACTTTAATATTTTGTTCTTCTAACTGCTTCGCCAATCGCAGCGCCCCAACCGCATAACCCAGATAAAGTTCATTTGAGTTTTCATCATCCACAAAATACCCCATTGGGTCGGCATTAGTTTTTTGTCGTCCTGCGAGGATAGCCTCACTGAAGTCGCCATCAAATTCAACAACATTCGCCCCCTTTTTCCTAAGCAAATCCTTCTTCCACACTTTGGCATCTGATGAAACATAAACAGTGACTTGAAATCCCAAGGCAGCGCTGATAATCCCAATACTCAATCCAAGATTTCCAGTAGAGCCCACTCCTATTCTATACTTGCCGAAAAACTCTTTAAATCTATCACTAGCAAAAATGCTATAATCATCATCCTTTTTCAAAATTCCCGCTTGCAATGCGAGTTCTTCAGCATAATGTAGGACTTCATAAAAACCACCACGCGCTTTAATAGAACCCGCAATTGGAAGGGCGTTGTCGCATTTCAACATAAATCTTCCCTCAATTTTAGAAGTACTCTTATTTAAAAGTGACTTCATATTTGAAATCTCTTTCAATGGCGATTCGAGAATGCCGTTTGTTGCCGCAGTTTCTGGAAAGGCTTTCACAAAAAACGGTGCAAAGCGATCCCAAAGTTTTTCTGCCGAAATCATATCTCCCTTTTTGATTGGGAAGGACGGCATTTCTGCTTTTAATTTCTTATTTGGATTAAGCCATATTACAGGCTCTAGTGCCATGATATTCTTGAGGATTGGAACTTCCTGGATTAATTTATCTATTTTATGTTTTGAGTACATACCTTAATTTGAAGTTATGAAAGTGAAACGGCAAACCCAACGAAATGTCCGATTTGCCGTATAAATCTTATGCCAACAATTGGGCGTCCATAGTGATTTTAAAGCTCAAAGCTTTGCTCACTGGGCAGTTTTCTTTGGCGGCATTAGCACATTCCATAAACTTATCCTTAGTGATGTTAGGAATACGCGCTTTTAAAGTCAAATGAGAACCTGTAAGTTCTAATTTTTCCGCATCCATAGTCACTTCTGAAGTAGCGTCTAAGGAATCAGGAGTAAATCCTTCCTTGCCTAATATTAGACTTAACGCCATTGCAAAACAACCTGCATGAGCTGCTGCAAGCAATTCGTCAGGGTTGGTAGCTTTTCCATCGCCAAAACGCGATTTAAAACAATATTCGTGATTATTAAGGATTTTACTTTGGGTGGTTATATGTCCGGTTCCTTCTTTTAAAGAACCTTTCCATACTGCATTCGCTGTTCTTTTCATTTTTTATTAAAATTTAAAATTAATTTCCATTTACTTTAAGCCACTGCCAAAAAACTGAATCTTATTTATTGGTTAACAACACCTTCCACACGCTTGGTTGAATCAGCCTTGTTCAAACTTAGTCGAACCGTACATGTTTCTAGCGCTTTTAAATCGTGCGGAACGCCTCCCTCTAGACAAATTAGATCTCCCTTTTTCAAATGATAGATTTCTCCATTCACTCCAAAATCAATGGCGCCTTCAAAAATTTCAACAACGATGGGAAATGGCGTTTTATGTTCTTTCATAACTTGGCCTTCCTTAAATGCAATTCTAATTTCCTTTCCTGCATCCGTTTCCATTAAAACTTGAATTGTCGGTCGGGTTTCGTTGTATTGAATGTCGTTTACTAATGATGCTAATTTCATAATTATATCTGTTTATAGTTTCTTATTTAGAATGATTCAAAATTACAAAATTAAAATCAAATCCTCACATAACAAATTATTAAGTTTTTTCTTTTGGCAAGTTTAAGGTCAATTTTGAGGATTTAGTAAAAATTATGAGGTATTGTGATTTGACTCATAAGAATCTGAAGATGCCTTATCGTTCTTTGTAGCTTCAAATAGAACCAATTAATAATTAAAGTTACTGCCAATGAAACCTTCAGAAAAACGACATCGCGCATTAAAACCACTCAGTCAAGAACACAATGAGGTTTTGATACTTTGTTCCCGAATCGGGGAAGGTTTGCAAATGCATATCCCTTCAAAGCGCATAAAAAATTATGCGGACTGGCTCAAAACAGACTACTTGGATCCTCATTTTGAATTAGAACGCAAGTACGTATTTCCAATTCTGGGGACTCATAATGTTCGGGTAAAACGCGCCTTAGCAAATCATAGAAGATTAAACCGTTTATTCGACGAAACGAATAATCTAAATATTATTCTGAACAAAATTGAGGAGGAATTGGGAAGTTATATCCGCTTTGAAGAACGCATTCTTTATAATGAAATCCAGAAAATAGCGAGTGCCGAAGAGCTTCAAACAATCGAAAATATCCATCACGATTTAAGTTTTTCGGAGGAAGTTTGGGAAGATAGATTTTGGCTTTCTTAACTTCTAAATTTCGAATTACCCCAAAAAAAAGCTCCGAAGGAATTATCCCTCGGAGTCTTACTTTTATAATTTAAATAATTGTTTAAGCACTAATAACACAGTCATCACAATCCTTTACTTCGCCATAATAAGTTTCCCTGTATTTGTGTAAGGTTTTAAAAGGGACATTTAAAAATGTCTTTTGAATATAAACCACATTGGCGGTAAACATTCCCATTTTCTGTGTAAATCTTTTTTCTACTTTTGTTTTTCGTTTCACTGAAACTAAATTCATCATTGTTTTTTTGACTCCCTTTAACCTTCAAAATATTGTTCTTGAAAGCAAAAGTACAGAGTACTGTTCAGGTGCAAAGAAACAAATCCTTACCGCCAATTCCAAGGAACTAGCGTTAAACCTGGGTTAAACCCCCAATGAAATCGATACTTCGGCTCCGCTCAGAAACCGTGAAATCGATACTTCGGCTCCGCTCAGTAACCGTGAAGTTGAAGTCGAGAATGAAATCCTACAACTGTACATTGGCTACTGAATACTGCGTAGTGACCACTGATCACTGAATACCTCGCAATTTCTTCTCCCATTTCCAGGCGGAGGCCAAAGCTTCTTCCATGGTCTTTTCTGATTTCCAACCCAAAATTTCATTTGCTTTTTGAGTGTCGGCATATACCGCCATAACATCTCCTGGACGACGATCAACTATTTTATAATTCAGTTTTTCTCCTGTGGTTTTTTCAAAGGAATTTACAACCTCCAAAACAGAACATCCTCTTCCGGTGCCCAAATTGAACACCTCAAAATTGGTCTTATTCCTTTTCTCAAGCAAACGCTCCAAGCCAATTACATGTGCCTTTGCAAGATCGACTACATGGATATAATCGCGGATACAACTGCCATCCTCGGTGGGATAATCATTCCCATAAACCGAAAGCTGCTCTCTTACACCAGCGGCTGTTTGGGTAATAAAGGGAACTAAATTTTGTGGTACACCAGCCGGAAGCTCTCCAATTTCGGCGGTTTGATGTGCGCCAATTGGATTAAAATAACGCAGCGAAATTGCTTTTAATGAAGAAACTAAACAAGTATCCCTTAGAATTTCTTCATTTATTCGCTTGGTGTTGCCGTAAGGAGACATAGCTTCTTTTACTGGAGCATCCTCTGTGATTGGAAGCGAATCGGGCTCGCCATAAACGGTGCAGGACGAACTGAAAATAAAATTATCAATCCCATAGGCATTGCATTCCTGAAGCAAGTAGATTAATGTATTTAAATTGTTCTCGTAGTAAAGCAACGGATTCGCAACACTTTCGCCAACTGCTTTGCTCGCAGCAAAATGAACAATCCCGTCGATGTCTTTATTTCTTTTAAAAAATTCCGAGACATCCGATTTTATACGAAGGTCTAGTCTTTCAAATTTGGGTGGAGTTTTCGTGATATTGGTAATTCTTTCCAAAACATCCAAAGACGTGTTTGATAGATTATCAATAATGATTACCTCGTACCCAGAGTTCTGGAGTTCAACGACAGTATGGGAACCTATGTAACCCAAACCACCTGTAACTAATATTTTTTTCATATTGTTTGCCTCGAAAAAGCAAGGTTATTTATAAATTGGTTAGCGTTTTATAAAATCAATCACATTTTTAGCAATATAAGAAATCTGTTCCTCATCAAGCTCTGTATGCATTGGCAAGGAAAGGACTTCTTTTACCAATTGGTTTGTTACTGGGAAATCAGTTTCCTTATAACGCTCGTCGCGATATGCCTTCTGAAGATGCAAGGGAATGGGATAATATACGCTACAGGGAATACCCTTTTCAGTTAAATGATTTACAAGCGCATCTCGATCTGTATTTTGAAGTCTTAACGTATATTGGTGGAAAACGTGACAATTGCAATCCTCATATTTTAAACTGTGACATGTTTTACAATTACTGGGAGTTATTATTTGGTCGATGTTGCGGAAGGCTTCGGTATATTTTGTCGCAGCACTTTTTCGCGCGGTATTATACGCGTCCAAACGAGGTAATTTAGCTCTCAACACAGCCGCCTGAATTGAATCCAACCTGCTGTTGACACCCACCACATCGTGATGGTAGCGCACATACATTCCGTGGTTTACAATTCCTCTAATTATATGTGCCAACTCATCATCATTGGTAAAAATAGCACCTCCATCGCCATAACAACCCAAGTTTTTAGAAGGAAAAAAGGACGTTGCAGCCACATGACCTATCGTTCCAGTCTTTCTTTTTGAACCATCTTTTGAAATATAATCGGCTCCAATTCCTTGAGCGTTGTCCTCGATTACATATAAATTATGTTCTTTGGCAATGGCCATAATTTCATCCATTTCGGCAGACAATCCGAACAAATGCACAGGAACAATGGCTTTGGTTTTAGGAGTAATAGCCTTTTTTATAGCTTCCACATCAATATTGAAAGTAACTGGATCCACATCTACCAAAACAGGAGTAAGTTGAAGCAAGGCAATAACCTCAACAGTCGCCGCAAAGGTAAAATCTGCCGTTATAACCTCATCGCCTGGCTGTAATCCAAGGCCCATCATGGCAATTTGAAGCGCATCGGTTCCGTTGGCACACGGAATTACGTGTTTTACACCGAGATATTCCTCCAGTTCCTTTTGGAACTCATGAACTTCTGGTCCATTAATAAAAGAAGTATTCTCAATAACTGCCATTATGGAACTGTCCACCTGCTCCTTTATATCTTTATACTGACCTTTTAGGTCAACCATTTGAATCTTTTTCATCCCTGGGATTTATAAGTGTGCAAAATTACAAAAATGAAATTTGTTAATGCGGGCTTCGATACATTTTGAAAGCAAGAAAGATTATTCGCAAAATAAATCTATATCTATTATCAATCAATGGCCTTGAAGGACGCTGAGTTATGATAAGCTGGAAATCGGGTTAGTAAATAATTAAGTTATTGACCAGCCCTTTCGAATTTGGTACTTGAAATTTGGTATTTTTGCTACTCATGCACACCATCTACAATTTATTGATTCATATAATTTCCTTCGGATTGGGAATTGTAGGGCTATTCAACAGAAAAATGAAACTTTTTGTAGCAGGCAGAAAAGTTGTATTTGAAACGCTACAGGAAAAGATTTCCTCTTCGGAGAAAACAATTTGGTTTCATTGCGCCTCTCTTGGCGAATTTGAGCAGGGTGTTCCAATTATGGAGGAAATTAAAAAGCTTAAACCAGATCATAAAATTGTAATCAGCTTTTTTTCCGCTTCTGGTTTTGAGATAAAGAAAAATACCGCTTTGGCTGATGTGGTAATTTATTTACCGATGGATACTCCTTCGAATGCGAAAAGGTTTGTTAACGCAGTTCATCCTTCGCTGGTGTTTTTTGTGAAATATGAATTTTGGCCAAATTATTTATATGAACTTCAAAAAGGAAACATTCCTACTCTACTGATCTCTGGAGTATTTAGGGAAAATCACCTCTTTTTCAAGAGCTATGGAGGTTTTATGCGAAAAGCATTGACTGCTTTCGATCATTTTTTCGTGCAGGATGAAAACTCGAAAACGCTTTTGAAAAGTATTGGTTTGAATAATTGTACGGTTAGTGGCGACACACGATTTGACAGAGTTTCACATCAATTAGAAACCGATAATACGCTGAAATTCGCCGAAGATTTTAAAGGGGATTCATTATGTATTGTTTGTGGCAGCACGTGGCCAGAGGATGAAGCTATTCTTATAGATTATATAAATAAGGCTCCACAAAACGTGAAATTTATCATTGCACCGCATAAAATTGAAACTGATAAAATTGACAGTCTTCGTCAGAAAATAACTAAAAAATCAATTTTACATTCTGAAATTGATGGAGTTAACCTATCCAAATACGATATTCTCGTAATAAATTGTATCGGCTTACTAAGCAAGTTGTACAGTTATGCCGACATCGCATATGTTGGCGGTGCAGCTGGAAAAACGGGACTTCATAATATCCTAGAACCAGCAACTTTTGGCATTCCAATTATTATTGGAAAAAACTTTAATGACTTTCCAGAAGCCCAAATTTTACAATCTCTAGCAGGTTTGTTTTCCATTAATAATTCAGAAGAAGCAATGGATATTTTTAAAAAACTTGTGGAAGACTTCCATTTTCGTTCCAAAACTGGAATGATTGCCGGGCACTTCGTCAGTAAAAACACAGGAGCTACACGAAAAATCATAAGATATATTAAGTCGAATAGTTTATAAAGCATTCGAGATTTTCCTACATCTATTAAATTTTTTATCTATTGATAGGTATACCAAATTTAAAAGCGCACAATATTTCAGAGAACTAAAAGAAGTTCAATTTTATAAATTTTATATCATTTTAATATTTACTTTACATACTTTAGTATTTTATTATCAACCTTTTAATATTAAACTTCTAGATTTGTCCAAATAACCAAACATAACAAAAATGAAAAAGCTATTAATTCTTGCATCTCTTACAATTATGATTCTTGGTTCTTGTAGAGAGAACAAAACCGAAACAAAGGAAGTTATACGTGAAGTTCACGTTGAAACTACAGAAAAAGCTCCGCCAAGCGAGGGGGCGCTCGAAAGAGCTGCCAAGAAAGTTGACGATAAAGTCAATGAAAAAATTGACGATGCAATAGATGAAATCGACTAATTAAGAGTCCAAGAATATATTTAGGCACTAAAGGAAATGATTTGAAATTTTCTCTCTAAAATAAGATAAAACCTAAATATTTCTTCTGATTTTAAAAAATAAAATCTGGATATGGATTATCATTCAGACAAATGCTGAAATTTATAATTCGAATAACAATTAAATTCTAACCATTAAACACAAACACAATGAAAAAGCTAACAATGATTGCCTTATTTGCAGGATTTTTGACCCTTTCACTTACATCCTGCCGGGATCAAAAAACCCAAGAGGAAGAAATTATCGAAGAAATGCAAGATAAAGGTGCCGACGTTAAAGTAAAAGATGATAAGATTAAAATGGAGACGGAAGATGAAAAGGTAAAGATAAAAACCGACGACGACGGAAACACCAAGATTAAGCAAAAGGATAAAGAATAATTCTTATTTACTATTATCTAAAGAAGCAAAGGGACGTTCAGAATTTTGAACGTCCCTTTTTTATTTTAACCTTTTAATTTGACCTTTCAATTCTTCCATAGATTCCTGGAGTTGGCGGAGCAAAATACTATCTGATGGCTCATCGACGCCAAAGCTCAACTTGCTATTAACCTGCCAAAGTTCTTGAATATCCCTCACTTTAACATCAATCGGTAAATAGTGGATATTTAGAGATATAAGTCTAATATTTTGGGGATTATTCGGAACCTTTTGTAACTTCTTCACCAAAACCGAATCCTTGAGCACCACAATATAAATTTTGCTATCCGAAGCCTCAGTAATATTTGGTACCGCGCGACCTAAAACCCATTCATTAGGTCTAATATTGGGCATCATACTGTCTCCTTCAACCTGAAATCCTCGATATGACGCGTTTCTATATTCAGGTAAAGGAATATTAAAACTGGGCAGCGATTGGTACCATTCAACATCTTGGATGTTGTGGGGATAACCTGCAGCCGCCTTCTGGTTTACCAAAATGATATTGTCATTTCCATCAGAATCCAAGGTAACTACCAACGGAGAGACGTCTCCACTCCGGGTGTTGATATGCTTTTCGCCACTTTCTCCAAAAAGCCATAGCGGGTTAATCTGAAATTGTGACATCAGAGTTGCCACGATTTTTCCAGATATCTTAGTCTTACCTCGTTCAATATCCGCAGTGGTAGATCCAGCATCTAGTAGTTCTGCAAAGGCTTGCTGGGTAAAGCCAAACTCTTCACGTAACTGCTTGAAACGCTTTGCTTCATGAGTAATTATCTTTTCCATTCGCTAAAAATAATACAAATTGGAATATTTCCAAAATTTAATTGGATAAATTCCTATAAATTATTTTTCAACCACTAAAAATAAATATTCGTTAAAATAAAAAACAAACAAATTTTTAACTACTTTTGTCCGCTATTAATCACTAATTTATATTAACAATGAAAAAAATTTTTTTATCACTTGCTGCTCTAGCTTTAGTTGCTTCAGTTTACTCTTGCAGAGAAACCACTACCGAAAATGCTGAAGAAACTGCAGAATCTATGCAAGTAGATGCTGAAAACTCTTTAGAAAAAGCTGGAGATGCTATTGACAACGCTGCTGACGCTACCGAAGATGCTTTGGAAGATGCAGGAGAAGCTGTTGAGCAAGCTGCTGAC
Source organism: Aequorivita sp. (assembly GCA_048270045.1). Classification (GTDB taxonomy): domain Bacteria; phylum Bacteroidota; class Bacteroidia; order Flavobacteriales; family Flavobacteriaceae; genus Aequorivita. The sequence goes on along the minus strand of JBLWTS010000068.1, from coordinate 8,870 downwards.
GACACTAAAGAAGCTGTAAAAGACGCTACTGACGGCCAATAAGCAATTTTTTTGCTAACGAAAATGAAAGTCCTTTCAAATTTTGAAAGGACTTTTTTTATTTAATGCCTCTCCTGAATCCTGCTATTTAAACCATAACGAGAAGGCTTTTACACTTTTTTCTTGGAAGCCTATATAAATAAACTAATTCTGTTTTTTGTTTTGCCCAATCGGAACTCGCGTCCATTTTTGAGATGATTTTAGCTTGGAATCGTGTTTTGCCATCTCTTCGGGGGAATTTAGTTTCTTAACATTTTTCCTTTTCCGATAAGAAACAAATGCCTTCGTCGTCAACTTATTCTCATATTTTAAATGATGAATCAAGACATGGAAGGGCTTCGTAGGTTTCCATTTATTCTCATCAAGTGCGATTCGTATAAATTTTAAATCGACCTCCTTCTCTTCTAAGTTTGGTCTTAGTCGGTTAAAGCTTTCAATATGTTTACGATAATATCGCTTGAATAAAACATAACTGAAATCGAAGTTGTTTAACTTGTCATAAAGTTCATCAATATCAGCCTGAACCACATTGGCCCTCCCCGGATTCGAGAATCTACTTCTGAATTCAATTATTAAATCATGAAACCTTCGCTGTCTTTCATAGAGCGGTTTTATTCCGAGAGAGAGGATGTTAAGCAATAAATCAGTCATTTATTCTGTTTTATTTGAAGAAAAATTATGCAATCTCCTCAAAAAACTTGGGAGATTTATTGGAGAATTTATTGAAATTAATTCATTTTAAATACCTCAATGAGAAGACGTAAAAACTATAAAACCCCTGTAATTACAGGGGTTTTACTTTGTACTGATGGCGGGACTTGAACCCGCACGACCTAATGGTCACAGGATTTTAAGTCCGGCGTGTCTACCAATTCCACCACATCAGCTTAATGAGGTTGTCTATTACAACCTGGACTTAACAAAAAATGCCGATTCTTGGTCGGCATTCCTGGTCGAGCGAAAAACGGGATTCGAACCCGCGACCTCCACCTTGGCAAGGTGGCGCTCTACCAACTGAGCTATTTTCGCAAAAAATATTTAAGATCGTCGCTCAGACATCCAAGCGGGTGCAAATTTAAAACTTTTACCCGAATGGCAAAGAATATTGAGTGGAAAATTTCACTTAAATCTCCCTTTATTCCTTCATTTAACCATTTCTTTATATTTAAACCAAAACTCGTCCATCAGCAAGCCATTTTATTAGTATATTAAAGCTACTTCTTGACTTTTACGGAAGCATTACGTTGCAACATACGTCTAATTTCATTGAGCTTCATCAGTGCTTCAACCGGAGTCAAAGTGTCGATGTCAATGTCAAGAATTTCTTCGCGGAGTTCTTCAAGCAATGGATCGTCGAGTTTAAAGAAGCTCAACTGCATTTCCTCTTTAGAAACGGCCTTCATTTCTTCGGTTAATTCTTCAGAAGCATGACTTTTTTCTAATCTTTTTAGCATTTTATTTGCCCGAAGCAGCACTGCTTGAGGCATTCCGGCCATTTTGGCCACATGAATCCCGAAACTGTGTTGGCTCCCTCCCGGTACCAATTTTCGAAGAAAAAGTACATTGTCTTTTAATTCCTTTACCGAAACATTATAGTTTTTGATTCGTGCGAAAGTTTCGGTCATTTCGTTCAATTCGTGATAGTGAGTCGCAAAGAGTGTTTTTCCTCGGGAAGGATGTTCGTGCAGATATTCACTAATTGCCCAAGCTATTGAAATTCCGTCGTAAGTACTTGTACCTCTCCCAATTTCATCTAAGAGAATCAAACTTCTTTCCGAAAGATTGTTGAGAATACTCGCGGTTTCGTTCATTTCGACCATAAAAGTAGATTCTCCCATCGAAATGTTATCACTGGCGCCTACCCTTGTAAATATCTTATCCACACATCCCATCCGAACTGCCGCAGCGGGAACAAAACTTCCCATTTGGGCTAACAGTACGATTAAAGCCGTTTGTCTGAGGATGGCAGATTTTCCGCTCATATTCGGACCCGTAATCATAATAATCTGTTGGTTTTCCCGATCGAGAAATACATCATTGGCGATGTAGGGAGAATCAGGCGGCAATTGTCTTTCAATAACGGGATGTCGGCCTTCCTTTATATCCAAGTCGAAAGTATCATCAAGCAACGGTCTGGTGTAATTGGCAATCTTAGCTTGCGCTGCAAAAGAACACAAACAGTCCAGCTCAGCAATCAAAGCTGCATTTTGTTGCACTGCCCCAATATACTGCAACATCCACTCCACCAACTTCCCAAATATTTCCTGTTCTAAAGCGAGGATTTTTTCTTCGGCACCTAGAATTTTGGTCTCATATTCCTTCAATTCCTCAGTAATATATCGCTCCGCACTTACCAAAGTCTGTTTCCGTATCCATTCCGAAGGGACTTTGTCTTTATGGGTGTTGCGGACTTCAATATAATAACCGAAAACATTATTAGAGCCGATTTTTAGAGAGGAAATTCCAGTGTTTTTAGTCTCGCGTTCAAGCATTTGGTCTAGATAATCTTTCCCATTTGCAGAAATATTTCGAAGTTCATCCAGTGTTTTTGAAAAACCATCGGCAACGGTATTTCCCTTTAAAATATTTACAGGAGCTTCCTCGAAAAGTGTTTCTTTAATTCTTTCACGAAGTATTTCACAATCGTGCAATTGTTCGCCTATGATTTTAAGAGACTCATTTTTGGAATTCAAAGCCTGTCCTTTTATGGGAACGACGGCTTCCAAAGAGTTTTTTAATTGAATAACTTCACGAGGACTCACTTTTCCTGTGGCCACTTTCGAAATTAGCCGCTCCAAATCTCCGATGCGTTTGGTGTATTGCTGGATTTTTTCCAACACCACGGAATTGTCCAAAAAATAGCTGACCACTTCATGCCGGCGGTTAATCTTCTCGGCATTTTTTAAAGGAAGTGCCATCCAACGTTTCAATAAACGCCCGCCCATTGGGGAAATGGTCTTATCAATTACATCCAAAAGCGTCACGGCATTTTGCTGGTTGGAATGATAAAGCTCCAGATTTCTGATTGTGAAACGATCCATCCAAACGTATTCGTCTTCGGCAATTCTTGAGAGTCGCGAAATATGTTGCAATTTGGTATGTCGTGTTTCACTTAAATAGTGAAGCGCAGCACCCGCAGCAATAATCCCATCTTCCAAATGGTCAATTCCAAAACCTTTTAGATTTTTTGTGTCGAAATGTTTTGTAAGGGTTTCGAAGGAGTAATCACTTTGAAAAATCCAGTCTTCCAAATGAAAAACGTGGTATTCATTGCCAAAGGTATCTGCAAAAAGTTTTCGTTTTTGCTTTGAGAAAAGCACTTCGGAAGGACTAAAATTCTGAAGCAATTTATCTAAATATTCAGCAGAACCTTCAGAAACCAAAAACTCGCCCGTGGAAACATCAAGAAAGGAAACGCCTAAATTTTTATATCCGAAATGTACGGCAGCCAAAAAATTATTTGACTTAGATTTTAGAATGTCATCATTAAAGGCAACCCCAGGAGTAACTAATTCTGTAACGCCGCGTTTTACAATAGTTTTGGTCATCTTGGGATCTTCCAATTGGTCACAAATTGCGACTCGGCATCCAGCCATTACCAGTTTTGGCAAATAAGTATTTAACGAATGATGCGGAAAACCGGCGAGCTCCATTTTATCGCCACCATTATTTCGGGCGGTAAGGGTGATGTTCAAAATACCTGAGGCACGTATAGCATCTTCACCAAAAGTTTCATAAAAATCACCCACGCGAAACAGCAGCAAAGCATCGGGATACTTAGCTTTTATAGTGTTGTACTGCTTCATTAACGGGGTTTCCTTCTTCGCCATAACTCAAAATATTCTTGAACCGATAAATGTAACCAAAATGCTCTTTTATTAAAAATGAAGTGATTGTGAATTCTTGGGTTTTATCAACAATTCTGGTTAAGGTTATCACTTAGAGTTGCGTGAAGAAATGCAGTGGTTCGCGGAGAAATTATTCTACCAGGGCTTCACCTCTTAGCGTCACAATTAATATTTAACAACTAACTTTGCCTTCTATGAAAAACAGAAAGCTCAAGAATAGCGAACTCGACCGTATCAATGCAGAAGAATATAAAACTTCGGAAAAGACTCCGTTAATTATTATTCTCGACAATGTTAGAAGTTTAAACAATATCGGCTCTGTTTTTCGTACTGCCGATGCTTTTTTGGTAAATAAAATCTATCTCTGTGGCATCACGGCACAACCGCCACATAAGGATATTCAAAAAACGGCCTTGGGCGCTACGGATAGCGTGGATTGGGAATATGCCGAAGATGTTATGGAAGTGGTTTCAAAACTTCAGAGTGAAGGCGTTTTTATAACTTCAATTGAACAGGCAGAACTTGCTGTAAACCTCAACGATTTTTCTGTTCAAAGAGAGCTAACCTATGCCATAATCTTTGGAAATGAAGTGAAAGGAGTGCAGCAAAAAGTTGTTTCAGCCAGCGATGCGGTTATCGAGATTCCACAATTCGGCACTAAGCATTCCTTGAACATTTCAGTCAGTGTAGGCGTAGTGGTTTGGGATTTGTTTGTAAAGCTGAAAAAGATGTGAGATTTTAGAGGTGAGAGGTGAGAGGTGAGAGTTTGAAAGATTAAAAAATCATGGCGACTTCTCTACACCTTCTTCTTTTAAAAAAATCGATGAAACAATAAATTCACGTGAATTAAAACGATACTAAAAACACCAATTACAATAGCAAACTTCAAAATGCTATGAAGTACCATATAATGGATTTTGTTTTTTGAATACCACAAAACAGCTAGAAATACCGCCAATCCGGCGATACTGGCGTAAAAATAGTAATCCATATAGCCGATTTCGTTCTTAAACCTCGTGATTAATAGAATAATTGGCACCAATGTTAAAACACTTAAAACCGTCAACATTCTTTTCGACGTTTTTTCTCCATAAACCACGGGAATAGTTCGATATCCGTGGGTAAAATCGCCTTTTAAGTTTTCTAGATCCTTTACCAATTCGCGCATGGTCATTAGTAAAAACAGGAAAGTGGCGTGAACAAAAATCACGATATTGAAGTTGGCATAGTGTACAAAAACAGCGAAGAAGGGTACTATTGCTAGAATTGCGGCGGTTATATTTCCAACGAAAGGATATTTCTTAAGCTTATGGGAATAGAACCACAACATAAAAATATAAATCGAAAAGAATAGCACTGTCTTAAAAGAAACATAGCTCGCAAAAATAACCGACAGAAAATTGAGCACAAAATAAGCCGAGAGCTTGGTATGCTGACTGACAAGCTTGTCCAACATTGTTTTTCGGGGCCGATTAATCAGGTCTTTTTCACTGTCATAAAAGCTGTTGATAATATATCCTCCTGCAATTGCTGTAGAAGAAGCCAACACAAGCATCAAGAGGTTAACATCGAATAGGATTTCCTTTACAGGTAGTTCAGGCGCCAGAATATAGATACAGGCGAGATATTGCGCAATAACTATAATCAGAATATTATAGCCGCGAATAATGGAAAACAAGCTAAAAAACTTTAGAAATAAGAGCTTTTGTTTCCGGGTAAGCATGAATTATAAGTTTGAAGTGGGAATACTGAAAAAGAAGATTTTCATGGCAATTCAAGCACAGTCGAGAGATTTAGGACTGGGTAGATTATAAAGTCTCGACTGCGCTCAACCAGACATTTTATTTTCTAAAAACTATAAACCACCTCTAGCTTATAATCTTTTAAAGCTTTTTTAGCCTTATCGATATCCTCGGTAAATCCAAGCATATAACCTCCGCCGCCAGATCCGCAAAGTTTTAGGTAATAGGCATTTGTGTCGATTCCCTTCTTCCAAAGTTTATGAAATTCGATAGGAATCATTGGTTTAAAGTTGTCAAGAACAACTTTTGAAAGTTGTTTTATATTTCCAAAGAGTGATTTCACATCGCCTAGCAGGAAATCTTCTACGCAGGCGTCGGTGTGTTTTACAAATTGATCCTTAACCATTTTTCGGAAGCCCTCTTGCTTCATATTTTCCATAAATATTTGAACCATTGGGGCGGTTTCTCCTGTACTACCGCTGTCCAATAAAAAGACAGCGCCTTTTCCATTCTCGGTTTGAGAAGGAATTCCGGCAGGTTCAATATTGTCACTGGAATTTATCAGAATTGGTAAACTCAAATAACTATTTAATGGATCTAGTCCGGAAGATTTTCCGTGGAAAAAAGATTCCATTTCAGCAAATATGGCTTTCAGTTTTAACAATTTATCACGAGTTAGATTTTCTAAAACCGTGATTTTATCATTTGCATATTTATCATATATGGCAGCTACTAGGGCTCCACTACTCCCCACTCCATAACCTTGAGGAATGCTACTGTCAAAATAAAGACCTTCTTCTACATCCGCCTTTAAACTTTCCATATCAAAAGAAACTAACTCTGGTTTTTCAGTTTGTAAAGTTTCTAAGTATTCGGAAAAACGTTTTAGACTAGCGTTTGATTTGTGAGTAGCTATGGTATGATGCTTGTCAATTTTCAGTGCGCCTTTGTAAAAGTTGTACGGAATGGAGAGTCCTTTGGAATCTTTAATAATTCCATACTCACCGAAAAGAAGGATTTTGGAGTAAAATAAAGGACCGTGCATATATTGATTAGTTGTGGTTTTAAAAGTAAAGATTTCCATTTTGAGACCTAAACTTCAGGCAAAGATACAATTTTTAACAATTGCCAAAGAAAAAATTAATTTCAAATACAAAGAAATCTATTCTGCAATTGACTGTTTTGAAAGTCTCTAGGGTAATTTACTTAAATCCTTATCGCACCCAAGCCTACTTCATCAACAATAAATTCTTCGTTTTTGCAGAATTGGGATAGTTCGGAATTAATAAATGTCAGCACAGTTTCCGATTCTGAAGAAGGATAAAGTAGATGAACATTTGCACCAGCATCGAGCGTAAAGCAAGCGGAACTCCCTGTTTCTTTTCTGAATGCCCAGATGCGGTCGATTATTTCCAAAGTGTTTGGTTTCATCAAAATAAAATAAGGCATTGAGGTAAGCATCATCGCGTGAAGCGATAAGGCTTCACTTTCTACAATTTGTATAAACTCACTAAGATCGCCACTTTGAAGTACTGGAATTAGTTTTGAAAGATTGTTATTTGCTTGTTTGAAACGCTGTTCGGCAAAAGGATGATTGTGCATCAAATCATGGCCCACAGTACTGCTGACGTGTTTTTCTCCTTTATCTACCAATAAAATACAATCTTTATAATTCGTGAAGTTTTTATGAATTTCAAAGGGGTATTTTGTGCCGAAAAGATTGCTGCTGCCTTCAATTTCTGGATGCTCGCCCCAAACAATTAATGGGCCTTCTATGCTTCGGCAGGCACTACCAGATCCAAGACGAGAAAGAAAAGAAGCTTTTTGAGTTTCGGTTTCGTTCAATGACCGAGAAGGATTGGAAGCTGAGCTTAGTTGAAGTTCCATCTCCATTAGGCAGAGAGCAAGAGCACTCATTCCACTGGCGGAAGATGCAATACCGCTACTATGAGGAAAACTGTTTGTTGTTTCAATTTTGAATTTATAATCTTTCAGAAAGGGCAAATACTGTTCTATTCTTTCAAAGAATTTTTCAATTTTTGGTTCAAATGATTCTTCTCTTTTTCCGTCGAGATATATTTCAAACTCAAAGTCTTTTGAACTCTTTGGTTCAAAGTATAGTGACGTTTTAGTGTGGCAGTGTTTTAAAGTGAAACTGATGGAAGGGTTCATCGGCAATTGTTCCCCGTACTTTCCCCAATACTTTACTAAGGCGATATTACTGGGTGATTGCCAGGAAACCTTACCTGAAGAGAGGGTTTTAGAATAATTGGAGCCAATAAAACGATCTACCATCATAACGTATAAAATAGGTAGACAAAAGTAAAATTCTTTTCGTTGAAAGCGATGAAACCCTGAGATAACATTTTAAGCAGCTGTGAAATCATCATATTCGGAAATGAATGTTGTATCTGTAGCAATGTTGGCGTGAAATGTAAATAGTATAGCGCAGTCAAAAAAGATGATTGTGTGAAATGAAAATTCAATTGTGTGAAGTGAAATGATGATTGTGTAAGATGAAAATCGAAGTTTGTGAAGTGTAAATATAATTGTGTTAGATTCTGAATGCAATGTGTAAGATTCATTAGAGATTGTGTAAGGAATTGAATAAACCATGCGGCAGAAAACCCTTCTCTGAGTGCAATTCTAAAAACTCAAAGCTTAGTGAGAAAATTTTATGACAAAAATTCATATCTTTCACAAAAGTTTCAGAACCACGTTAAAACAATCTTTAAATATAGAATCATGAAAAACTTAATCGTCCTTTTCGCCTTAATGCTTTTTAGCGTGATGGCCCAGAGTCAAACCGTAACCGAAAAAGAAATTACTGGAACTTGGCAGGTCACGAACATTGTTGATGCTGGTGCCCAACCAAAACAGGCTGAAGAAATGATGGATGCTTACATCGATATCTATCCAGATTATAATTTTCAATTGAGAATGAAAACATCCAAAGGATACCAAGACACCTTCAAAAACTACAAATGGAGCTTTAATGAAGATACGCAAACAATAGAAGTAGACAATGGTAATATGAGTATTAAGACTTCAATAAGTGATGATAAAATGATTTTTGAGTTGCGTGGGACTGGAATAAAACTTGAAGTTGTAAAACCAATTTAAAGCTTTAGAATCAACCAATTAATAAGAAATATTGCCTTCTACGACACTATCCCGTTAAGTGTGTAAGTTTAAAATAACAGGGGTTGGACTTTTTTAGAGTCTGACCCTTTTTTCATAG
>JBLWTS010000067.1:0-19478 GCA_048270045.1 Aequorivita sp. | reverse complement strand
GAAGTTTTCGGAGAGAAATTGGTTGTTTGATGAGGTGAGGAGGTCATTAATTTTTTGCTAGATGGGAGGATTGGCTAATGGGTACTCTTGAAATATTTACAAGATAGTAATGGAGCATGGGCTAAAGAGGTTGTTTCCAAAGAAACCATAGGCCTGCTTTGGGAATTTATCAGGGATAAAGTTTTGAGGAATGAGGTAGGTTAATTGTTGGTGATATTGGTGGAATTGGCATATCCAGTTCCGATAATTCGGTCGTAACGAGCACCTAGATCACGGAAATAAACGATTACCGTATAGTCGTTCTCGGTTTGCCAAAAATCGCCACTAACTGCGCCTTGGTTTATGCTGCCATCGCGGTTTACCACCACGTACTTGTAGTTGTAAAATCCTTGTTTGAAGAGACGCTCGTTTTGGAAAGAGTCTGTTTTGGGGTTATATTCCATATAGGTGCTTCCATCAATTGTCCAGTTGTTGAAATTGCCGTAGATGTGCAATTCTTTATCACCAAGGTCATCATAATACTGAAGGTTAAAGTGCATGCGAACGTATTCGGCTTCTATATTCTGATTTTGGGCGTCAATATTCCGCACCACGAAATTTCCATTGATATCGGGGTTATAGGTGTAAGGTCTATTGTATCTGGGAATGTTTGTAAAAAGATAGTTTTCGTATAAATCAGACAACGAAATGGAGCGAATGCCATTGCTGGCAGACCGTTCATCTTTATTGTCCCAGGCGAGAAATTCGTTGCCGCCTCCAAACGACGCTTCTTTGTCGTATTTGTAGATTAACTCATTACCCATCGTATATTGTGGCACTAGATTGGTAATCCCAGTTTTTAGGTTGCTGTTTTGCAGAACGAGGGTCTTTACAGTTTGTTTTGGGTTTATCAAAACCAGATTGGGTGAGTTGATGCTGAATTGCACCACCTGTTTTTCTTCAATGGTCTTTAAGTCTCTAGAACGTTTGATTTCTACTCCCACCGAAGCGATATTCTCCACAACCAAAAATTTGCGGGTAAAAATAACCTCTCCGTCGCTTTTTGTGATACTCAGTAAATAATTCCCGCTTTTTAAAAGCTTGCGCGTATCCCTGTTAGGAATTGTAAGCATATAATGAGAATAAATTTGAAGGGTATTTAGGGAATTCTCGTAGGTGGTAATTCGAACTTCATCAAAGCCATCCAGATATTCACTTTTGGATAGATCGCTGGGAGACCAGTCAAAATTATGATGGGTAATAGTGTAATAATAATCTTCTTCCTTGCCATTTAACGCATCAAAAGAAAGCTGAAGCCGTTCTCCTAATCGGATAATGGGAAGCTGACTTTGGTCTGTGCTACCGCTAAATTGTATCGTGCTAATATAAGAAGGTTCAATCTTTTCGGTTACTTGCGCAAACAAGGAGGAAGTTAAAAATAGGGGAATAAGCGTAGAAAGCAGTGTTTTGACCATCATCATAATTTAAAAAGCTAATATAAAACAAATTTTGTGCCCCAACCAGAGTCGGGCTAGAGAAATAAACGGCATTGAAACTCTATATTGCCTACGAGTCAGCAGCATCGCGGGATAGTAGTGTAAAGGATTTTGTTTAAGAGAAGGTATAAAAAAGGATGTTTAATGACCGTTTGAAGGTTATATTTAACTCTAAGTCATTAATATTCAATAAGGTATCAGTAGGGCGAGCATCTTAAAATTTTCAATATTTTACTTTTGGTAAAACGAGCTTAGCTTTTTAAAATACCAAGGCATCCTTTTTAACACTCAAAATTATCCGCTTTTGTTGGGCAATAGTCCTTTTAATTTTTAAATTTGTGCGCTCCAATTTCCCTCCAAGATATTTTGCAGGATATGGGGTGTTAAAAAGACATTATTAACAGCTATAGATATGTCCAAAGACATTAAGATTAAAAAGGGTCTCACCATTAATTTAAAGGGCGAAGCCGAAAAAAAACTTTCCAACGCGCCCCGATCTAGAACTTTCGCAATCACACCTTCCAACTTTCATTTGATTACTCCCAAAATGGTAGTCAAAGAAGGAGCGAAATTAATGGCAGGAGATACCATTTTTTACTCCAAGAGCAACGAACTGATAAAGTTTGTGTCGCCAGTGAGCGGAACCTTGACGAAAATTGAGCGAGGCGCAAAAAGGGTGATTTTAGAACTGCTGATTGAGGCAGACCCTCAAGATACGTTCAAGGATTTTGGCATTTTGAGTCCAGAATCTTCCAGCCCAGAGGCTATTAAAAGCCGTCTGTTGGAGTCGGGTTGCTGGCCGTTTATTATGCAACGTCCTTACGCCGTAATTGCGGATACTGAACAGGAACCGAGAGATGTTTTTATTTCGGCATACAGTTCTGCTCCCTTGGCCAACGATTGTAATTTTTCTCTCCAAGGAAAGGAAAAGGAAATACAAGCAGCAGTTACTGCATTGAGCAAGCTGACCAAAGGGCAGGTTCACGTTGGTGTGGAAAAAGGCAGTGATTCTCCATTTAAAGGGTTGCGAAACATTTCGCTTCATACGGTTTCAGGACCGCATCCAGCTGGGAATGTAGGCACTCAAATCAATAAAATAGCTCCAGTGAACCGAGGGGAAGTAGTGTGGACCATTGCGCCCCAAGATTTAGTGATTATAGGCGAACTATTACTTACTGGAAAATTTAATGCCGAGCGAATTGTCGCCCTATCAGGATCAGAGGTTAAAACTCCAAAATATTATAAATCTAGAATAGGTTCAGAGGTTTCAACCTTTGTATACGACTCTGGATTAAAAGAAGAAAATGTTCGAGTGATTAGCGGTGATGTACTTACAGGCGCAAAAATTTCGCCCAAAGGACATTTAGGATTCTACTCGAATACAGTAACCGTAATTCCAGAAGGGGATGACTACGAGTTGTTCGGATGGAATAAACCGGTTTTCGATAAAATATCCACATCTCGGGCTTTGACTTTTTCGTGGTTAACACCCAATAAAAAATATGACCTAAATACCAATGCAAACGGTGAGCACCGTAATTTTGTGGTTACGGGCAGTTATGAAGAAGTTTTTCCACTAGATATGTACCCAATGCAAATGCTAAAAGCTTGTATGGTTCATGACTTGGACCAAATGGAAGCTATGGGAATGTATGAGGTGGCGCCCGAAGATTTTGCACTTACCGAATTTGTTTGCGTTAGCAAGCAGCCACACCAACAGATCATCCGCAACGGTCTGGATTTAATGTATAAAGAAATAGGATAACCGCTATGGGATTGAAACAAAATTTACATAAGCTAAAGGAAAAGTACAGAGGTACCAAGATGGCTCCAGCCTTCAATGCATTGCATACCTTTTTGTACACGCCAAATGAAACTACTCATTCTGGTTCGCACGTTCGTGCTGTAGATGATTTGAAGCGTACAATGAACACGGTGATAATGGCGCTTATTCCTTGTTTAATCTTTGGAATATTTAACGCAGGATATCAACATTATGCAGCCATTGACGCAACATTGCGTTTAGACCCTTTGGGTAATTTCTTCACTTGGGATAATTTTATTCTTGGGGCTTGGACCGTTTTACCGTTGGTTATTGTTTCCTACGTGGTGGGTCTGGGAGTAGAATTTATTTTCGCAATTATCAATAAGCACGAGGTAGAAGAAGGTTATTTGGTAACCGGAATGCTCGTGCCACTTATTGTGCCGATTGATATTCCATTGTGGATGCTTACGGTGGCAGTAATTTTTGGGGTTGTAATAGGAAAAGAAGTTTTTGGAGGTACTGGGATGAACATTTTGAACCCAGCGCTTACCATTCGTGCGTTTTTGTTCTTTGCCTATCCTACGTGGATGAGTGGGGATAAAGTATGGGTGCAAGGAGCTGTTGAAAATTCTAAACAACTGGCCGCTGGTGCAAACATAGATGCAATTTCTGGAGAAACTATTCTCGGAAGTTTGGCACAAAATCACGATTCGGTTTACAGCCTTTGGGATATGTTCTGGGGCTTTATTCCGGGATCAGTGGGAGAGACCTCTACCTTTCTTATCTTACTCGGTGGTTTGTTCCTTATTTTTACCAAAATAGGAAGTTGGAGGATAATGCTGTCCTCCGTTATTGGAGCCCTCGCAATGGGATTAATTTTCAATGGCGTTGTTAATGCCGGTTGGATACAGCCTGGCAATAGTTTCTTTGGGTTGATGAATGAACCATTTTGGCATCACCTGCTTCTAGGTGGACTGGCGTTTGGAATTGTTTATATGGCTACTGATCCGGTAACAGCTTCACAAACAAACAAAGGGAAATGGATCTATGGATTCTTTATAGGTTTTATTTCTATTATGATTCGGGTGTTTAACCCTGCCTATCCAGAAGGGGTAATGTTAGCCATTCTGTTGATGAATGTGTTTGCACCTACTATAGATCATTACGTGGTTCAGGGAAATATTAGGAAGAGAATGAAACGAATTAAAGTTAAAACAGCTTAGAAATGGCAAAATTCACTGATAAAAATTCATACACCATACTGTTTGCCGTAATAATGGTATTGGTAGTGGGAAGTCTTTTAGCGGGTATCGCACAAGGTCTTAGCGGAAGGATTGCGGAAAACCAGCGCTTTGAAAAGCAACAGAACATCCTGTATGCGATGGGAGTTGACAATAACCAAGGTACGGGCGATGTTGCTTTTATTCCAGCTAATGAGGTGGAACCTGTTTTTCATAAATATATTACGCACCAATTGGTAATTCAGGGCGATGCAGTTACAGAAGACCCAAATGCTTACCTAATTGATATTAAGAAAGAAGAGGAACTAGCAAAAGCAGATCCTAATTACAAAAGAAGACTTCCGCTGTTTGTTGGAGAAAAGGATGGCAATACTGTTTACATTATCCCAATGCGAGGAAAGGGTTTATGGGACGCTATCTGGGGCTTTGTTGCCGTGGATACGGATTTTGTAGTTCACGGAGTTTATTTTGACCACAAAGGAGAGACTCCTGGACTTGGTGCAAATATTAAAGAGCGGTACTTCATGGATGATTTTGAAGGCGAGCAGATAATGAGTGGCGATGCCTTTAAAGGAATCGATGTAGCCAAAGGAAATAACGACCCTACTAACAAACGAAAAGACGATCATAAAGTTGATGCGCTTGCTGGTGCAACCATTACCGGGAACGGTGTAACGGCGATGATTAAAAAAGATGTAGGACTGTATATTCCCTACTTAAGAAAGTTAAAAGATGATTCACAGAAAATCGATACTCCAGAACCCGTTAAGGTTTCAGATTCGATTCAGTGATAGGGTAGGACTGTTAGTTATAAGAAAAAAAATTTAAGAATATGGCATTACTTTCAAGAAAAGACAGCAAATTAATCCTAGATCCATTGGCGGACAATAACCCGATTACCATTCAGGTTCTGGGGATTTGTTCAGCGTTAGCCATTACCGCACAACTAAAGGCTTCCATAGTTATGGCCATATCGGTTATGGCTGTTTTGGCTATTGGTAACGTAGTTATTTCGCTATTGCGAAATGTTATTCCAGGGAAAATTCGAATTATAGCGCAATTGGTAATCGTTGCTGCTCTGGTAATTATTGTGGATCAAGTACTAAAAGCTTTTTCTTACGAACTGAGTAAACAACTATCGGTATTCGTTGGACTGATTATTACCAACTGTATTATTATGGGAAGGTTTGAAGCATTTGCTTTGGCAAACGGACCTTGGCGCTCATTTTTGGATGGAATAGGAAACGCCGCAGGATACGGACTTATATTGGTTATTGTTGGGTTTTTCAGAGAGCTTTTGGGTTCAGGAACCCTACTTGGATATAAGGTTTTGGGTGATCCCATAGAAAAAACAGGACTGTATGCAATAGGTTATGAGGATAATGGATTTATGTTGCTTTCGCCAATGGCATTGATAGTTATTGGACTTATTATCTGGGTACAACGTTCAAGAAATAAAGCATTAATAGAGGAATAAAAATAGTTGCAGTAGGCAGTATCAGTAGGCAGTCAGCACTACTGCAAACTGCTACTGGTTACTGAATACTTTAAAAAAAATGGAACACGTAGAGTTATTTTTTAAATCGATCTTCATAGACAATATGATATTTGCCACGTTCCTTGGAATGTGCTCTTATCTAGCTGTTTCCAAAAAAGTAGCCACTGCTGTAGGTTTAGGAGCCGCAGTAATATTTGTATTGGCAGTTACGGTTCCGATGAACTGGTTGTTGGATCAATACATTTTAAAAGATGGGGCTCTGGCTTGGTTGGGACCTGATTTTGCAGATTACAACTTAGGATTTCTTTCCTTTATCCTTTTCATCGCCACTATTGCAACAATGGTGCAGTTAGTTGAAATTGTAGTTGAAAAGTTTTCACCGGCCCTTTATAATTCTTTGGGAATATTTTTACCTCTTATCGCTGTGAATTGCGCGATTTTGGGAGGGTCTTTATTTATGCAATCCCGGGAAATTCCTACCTTGGCACTAGCTTTTAATTATGGTGTTAGTTCTGGGATAGGTTGGTTTTTGGCTATTTTGGCCATTGCCGCCATTCGTGAAAAAATTCGTTATTCAAATGTACCCGCACCTCTAAGAGGATTGGGTATTACCTTTATTATCACAGGACTGATGGCTATTGGTTTTATGAGTTTCGGAGGAATGCTAACAGGAGGAGATGAGGATACCACTTCCCTAGAATCTGATCCAACGAAAGTAGGAGAAAGCACTGAACAAGTAGAAAAGGAAAGTCCTGAAAAAGCTAATGAAATGACTGGTACAGTTTCAATTTCAGATGTTTCAAACTTAACAAAACAATAATATGTTTTTAGAAATAAGCACTCTTGGAGTAATTACAGTAACAGTAGTATCATTATTGATATTGACCTTACTATTGGTGGCATTACTTTTATTTACAAAAGAAAAATTATCACCATCGGGACCAGTAAAGATTACCATTAATGACGAAAAAGTGATTGAAGTAGCCAGTGGCGGCACACTATTATCAACTTTGGGAGCTGAGAAAATATTTCTGCCTTCCGCTTGTGGTGGTGGTGGAACTTGTATCCAATGTGAATGCCACGTGATAGAAGGTGGAGGAGCGGCGCTTCCTACTGAAACCCCTCATTTTACACGAAAGGAACTTAAAGATGGTATCCGTTTAGCTTGTCAAGTAAGAGTGAAGCAGGATATGAATATCACAATTCCTGAAGAAGTTTTTGGTATTAAGAAATGGGAAGCTACGGTAGTCCGAAACTATAATGTCGCCTCTTTTATTAAAGAATTTGTAGTTGAAATTCCTGAGGATATGGGCTATAAGGCTGGTGGATATATTCAGATTGAAATTCCTCCGTGCGAAATTAAATTCTCGGATATGGATATTACTGCTCACCCTGAAGAGCACGAAACTCCTGATAAATTTAAAGAAGAATGGGATAAATTCAAATTGTGGCCTTTGGTAATGAAGAATGTTGAGGTTGTTGAAAGAGCCTATTCAATGGCATCTTTCCCAGCCGAAGGACGTGAGATTATGCTAAACGTGCGTGTTGCCACGCCACCATTCGATCGCGCTAAAGGTGGATGGATGAACGTGAATCCTGGAATTGCTTCTTCTTATATATTTAATTGTAAGAAGGGAGATAAAGTTACTATTTCTGGACCGTATGGTGAATTCTTTATCAATCCTTCCGAAGCTGAAATGCTTTACGTAGGTGGGGGAGCAGGAATGGCACCGATGCGTTCACACTTGTATCACCTTTTCAAAACTCTTAAAACGAATCGTAAAGTAACTTATTGGTATGGAGGTCGTTCTAAACGCGAGTTATTTTATTTAGAACATTTTCAAGAGTTGGCAGATGAATTCCCTAATTTTAAATTCTACTTAGCTCTTTCAGAACCCTTGCCGGAAGACAATTGGAAAGTTAAAAAAGATATTAATGATGAGAAAGGAGATGGTTTTGTTGGTTTTATCCACCAAGTGGTTATTGACCAGTACCTGAACCATCACGAAACCCCCGAAGATATTGAGCTCTATTTCTGTGGTCCACCATTGATGAACCAAGCAGTTCAAAAAATGGGTGAGGATTTCGGAATCCCAGATGAAAATATTCGATTTGATGATTTTGGAGGATAAACAACTTCAACAAAGATGTAAAACCGCTTCACGTAAAACTGAGGCGGTTTTTTTAATCCAAATATTGATACTGAAAAGAGATTAGGTAATTTTGTATTTATTATGGGAGAAAAACTTAGTAAGCAGGAGCTACATAACCTAGCAATGAACATTGTTGGGAAATGGTTGCAATCTGAAGGGTATGAATTTTTAGGTGTTAATTCAAAACTTAAGCGAGATCCACAGTTTGTGGTGCTAAAGGACAAGGGGCTCAGTTTTATAATTGTGCGGGCTATTTCTTATCCACAAGATGTAAATGCTTACGATCCCCAATTAATGAAGACTATAAAAGACCATGCCGAAAAATTTGAAGCTAAAACATATTATGCCGGAGTTGGTTTGGGGCACGGGGATGATTATGGAAAGCCTGTATTGAAGGATGAAGATTATACGTTAGTATTTAATGGCTTAAAAGAAATATAATGAAACGAATTTTAATTCTGGTATTGGTTGCGGTAATGTTTTCCTGTAAAGAGAAAACATTCGTTCACAATTTTTTCGAGGGAGATGCTTTTGGAACCAATTACCACATTCAATTGTATTCAAATAATGAAATTGATCTTAAAAAGGGAATTGACTCTGTAATCGCCGCAGTGAACCATTCCTTGAGCACGTATATTCCCAATAGTGATATTTCAAAAATTAACCGTGGGGATTCTACAGTAGTTGTAGATTCCATTTTTCGCGAAGTATTTGAACTTTCAACAGAAGTTAATCGGAAAACCAATGGTTATTTCGACCCAACCATCGGAGTACTTCGGAATGCTTATGGCTTTGGAGATATGAAGCCGTTGCAAAACCTTGATAAAGAAACGTTAGACTCCCTAATGCAATTTGTAGGCTTTCATAAGGTTAAACTCAATGAAGATGGCACCATTAGCAAGGAATTCCCTCAAATATATTTTGATTTCAATGCTGTAGCGAAGGGCTCAGGAATTGATTGTATCGGTCGTTATTTAGAATCAAAAGGTATCACAGATTACTTAATTGAATTGGGCGGAGAGATTTTGACGAAGGGTAAAAACCTTGATAAAGACCAATTGTGGACCGTTGGAATAGAGAGTCCCGAATCTGAATTGAATGACCGCAGTTTTGAGGCTTCCGTAATGCTTGAAAATGAGGGGATGGCTTCTTCTGGAAACTATAGAAAGTTTAGGATAGATTCTATCACAGGTAAAAAATATGTCCACACTCTAAATCCATTAACTGGGTCAGCAGAAATGAGTGATGTAACTAGTGCAACTGTAATTGCTCCCACTTGTGGCGAAGCGGATGCGTATGCTACTTCCTTTATGGCTTTGGGTTTTGAAAAGTCGAAGCAGTTGCTAAAAAATTTCCAAGAAGTTGAAGCATATTTAACTTATACTGACTCCCTCAGCCATCACAATGTATTTATTACGGAAGGTTTCAAAAAAAGAATGCCTCAGTAAACTGTATTTTCGGATAGATTTTTACTTCTTACAAACTGGGATTAATTCGCCCAGTGCTAATCTGTATTTTTCAATTTGTTCTTTTGACAGTTTGTTTGTGTAGTCGACTGCTTCCACTTTAAAACCAATTGATCTCAGTTTTTCAAAATAATCCATACCATAAACGCGAACGTGATCGTATTGTCCAAAAATACGGGCGCGCTCTTTCGGGTCTGTAATGCAGTTGTCTTCAAAAGTAGTTTCTAAATCGGCTTTATACGGAACCTGAAGTATTGCCATTCCTCCCTGTTTTAGAACCCGATAAACCTCTTGCATCGCTTTTGTATCGTCAGGAATATGTTCCAAAACGTGGTTACAGATTATGAAATCGAATTGATTGTCCTTAAAAGGTAAGTTGCAAATATCCGCTTTTACATCTGCAATTGGTGAGTTAAGGTCTGTGGTGGTATAATCCAGATTCATCATTTTTCTGAATTTTTTATAAAATGCCTGCTCAGGAGCAAAATGTAGCACCTTTAAATTTTTGGTAAAGAAATCTGTTTCGTTCTTTAGATAAAGCCAAAATAACCGATGCCGTTCCAAAGAAAGTGTTCCAGGCGAAAGCACATTTTCACGCACATTTTCATATCCATAAGGAAGAAATTTTCGATATGATTTTTCGTTGATAGGATCTGTGAATTTATCACCTCTCAGAAAAAGAGCAAAGAATGGACGTGCCAAATAACTCAATCGAATGAGGATAGGACGGGGTATAGTATTGAGGATTTTTTTGAACAAATGAGAGTAGGTGTTTTCTTGATTCCCAATTTTTCTCTGATTATCTGTGGTTTAGTGTTTACCACGAAGGCATAGAGAATAAAAAGTGACATATAAATTATAAATTTCGAAACTCTTTTTCCTCATTACTCTGAATTCCCAAAGCTTCATAAATGTATTCGAAAGTTGAGAGTAATTCGGGTTTTCCATTTACTAAAGCAACATCATGTTCAAAATGAGCGCTAGCTTTTCCATCTAAAGTGACAATGGTCCAACCATCTTTTAATTGCTTAACCTTATGAGTTCCCAAGTTTATCATTGGTTCTATAGCGACAGTCATCCCTTCAATAAACTTTTTGCCACGACCGCGACGGCCATAATTGGGCATTTCTGGATCTTCGTGCATTTTTCGTCCAAGTCCATGGCCTACCAATTCGCGAACAACCCCATAACCTTGTGCTTCACAATAATCTTGAATTGCAAAACCCACATCGCCTACCCGGTTTCCCGCTTTAAATTCTCGAATTCCGATATAAAGTGATTCCTTGGTTATCTGTAGCAATTTTTTTAATTCTGGTGCTATTTCCCCAACTTCAAAAGTATAAGCATGATCTCCATAGAATCCATATTTTATAGAGCCACAATCAATCGCGACGATATCTCCTTCTTTTAAAGTTACATCATTAGGTAACCCGTGGACAACAGCTTCGTTCACGCTGGTAAGCAGGGTAGAAGGGCAATCGTATAATCCCAAAAATCCCGGAAGGGCATCTTGGGCACGGATAAATTCCTCGGCCATCTTATTCAATTGATTGGTGGTAACACCTGGTTTCACTTCCTTTGCAAGCATCCCGAGCGTGCGGGATACTACCAATGCACTTTCTCGCATTAGTTCTATTTCTTCTCTAGTCTTGGGTATAATCATTATTTTTATTTAAAAAAGGAAGGCCATCCTTTTCTTTGTTTTTTCTTAATTGGGATTTCTTTCTTCTTTTCTCCGATAAGATTTTGATAAATTTCGCCCCAACTTTTCATCCCGCCAAAGTTACGGTCGTCGATAAACAAATCTGCATGAATCTTCCGGCTATAGGTTTCGTCGAAATCCTCTTCTGGAAAACTTTTGTTTACGGCGTAGAAAACAATTCCATTCTCTTCACAAAATTTCACAGCTTCTTCTAAGGATCTCCCACTTCTATAAGTCCACAAAATTAGGCGACATCCATTTTCCTGAAGTTTTTTCAGAGTTTCGAATGCGAAAATCCTAGGGCGTCCAATGTATGGGTATTCATCTTCCACGATGGTTCCATCAAAATCTACAGCAATTATGAGTGATAGGTATTTCATCATTAATTTTCGATTGGCAATATTACAAAGAAATATTACCTACCCATAACATTATTCCGAGTATGGATTTTTGTATGTCTTTCCACTTAAAATATCTAACATATCCCGCTCCAAAGTATAGATGCTATATTCTACAATTCTATTTATTTCTTTTCCATTTTTGTAAAAGATAATTGTAGGAACCTGAATTATATTTTTTCCGACTTCGTGCCCTTCTGGGGTAGTTTTTTCTTCAGAAACGGCATACACGGTAAGTTTGGATTCGTTGAAATTAAGGCTATCCAGAATTTTATACAAATGTGGAACATCTCTATGACTATCTTCACACCAAGTTCCCATAAATAACGTGATTTCTACGTCCTGCATTAATGGTTTTAGATTTTCCATAGTTTCGGAATCGAGAATATAGTCATCGTAGCCCGGAGCGAACCAATCTTTAAAGGCTTCCATTTGAAGTCCTTTTCGGTTGGCTTTTCCCAATAGCATAACGGATTCTTCATAAGGAACCGTATTGTTTAGATTCGCCGCTTCAGTGTCTTTGGATTCTGAAGAAATTACTTCGGAAACTTCATTCGAGGCGCTCTTTTCCTTCGAGGAATTGCAACTAAAAATTAATGTGACTGAAAGTAGAAGGAGGATTTTTTTCATCAATGAAATAGGATTATAAGGTTTCTTTTAACCAGTCATAAAATTGACGTTGCCAAACCAATGCATTCTGAGGCTGAAGCACCCAATGGTTTTCTTCGGGAAGATAGAGCAACTTACTTTTGATGCCTCTAAGCTGTGCAGCCTGAAACGCCTCCAATCCCTGTTCGATAGGAACACGGAAGTCTTTTCCACCTTGAATAATCATAATTGGAGTATCCCATTTGTCAACATAAGTAATAGGATTGAATTCATTAAATGATTTCTGGGCCACAGCATTGTCTTTTTTCCAATAAGCACCACCCATATCGTGGTTTACGAAGAATAATTCCTCTGTAGTTCCATACATCGAACGTGTATCAAAAACTCCGTCGTGAGCAATAAATGTTTTAAAACGTCCCTCGTGATTTCCTGCCAACCAAAAGACAGAATATCCTCCAAAACTAGCGCCAATTGCACCCAAACGGTTTTTATCGACATAAGATTCTTTTGAAATGTCATCAATGGCATCCAGATAATCCTGCATTGCACCTCCACCCCAATCGCCACTGATAGCTTCGTTCCATTTAACTCCATGGCCGGGCATTCCCCGTCTGTTTGGAGCAACAATTATATAACCTTCTGAAGCCATTAACTGAAAATTCCATCGAAACGAATAAAATTGTGAAAGAGCCGATTGTGGACCACCTTGGGCATAGAGTAAAGTCGGATATTTTTTATTTTTGTCAAAATTTGGAGGAAGTATTACCCACACTAACATTTGTTTACCATCTTTGGTGGTTACCATTCGCTTTTCAACTTTAGGCAGATCCAGTTTTCCGTAGAATTCGGTGTTTACTTGAGTCAGTTGTGTAAAAGTATTACTCTTTAAATCGAAAGAAAATATTTCGGAAGCATGGTTCATATCGGTTCTGGTTACGATAAGCTTTCCGTTGTTTTCAGCTACAATTCCCGTAACATCAAACTGTCCTCGTGAAAGTTGTTCTACCACTGGCATTTTTCTAGTCTTTCCAGGATGGTCAACTTTGAAAATCTGATTTGTGCCGTCCACAGGCGCAGTAAAATAAATGTCCTTACTATTCTTAGCCCACAGAAAACTGTTTACTGTGCCGTCCCATTGTGAGGTGAGATTTTGTTTTACACCATCTTGAAGTACGATAATGTCGTTTTTATCGGCTTCATATCCTGGAGTTTTCATTTGTAACCAAGCCAAAGCTCCATTTTTTGAAAAAGCAGGATTAGTATCGTATCCTTTGTTTTCGATAGTGATATTTTCGGTTTTCCTATCTGCAAGATTATATTTATAGATGTCGGTATTTGTGCTGGTGGCATATTCTGTTCCCGCCAATTTCTTGCTCACATAGTAAATGTTTTCACCTTTTGGATCCCAAACATAATCCTCATCTCCTCCAAAAGGTGCTTGAGGTGTGTAATAGGGTTGCTCTGGGGTAATGTCTGTTTCTGCCCCAGTTTTTACATCTTTGTAAAAAACGTGGTTGTAAGTTCCATCGTTATAAGTGTCCCAGTGTCTGTAATCCAAGCTGGTAAAAACGTAAGCATCACTTTTTGGCAAGTCTTTATAAATATCCTTTCCGGTTACATCCTTGACGTGAACAGGTTTATGCGTTAATAGATATTTTCCATCTGGAGAAAGGTTTTTGTCCGTGACCTTGGCTTCCTCTTTAGTTACTTCGGCAAAATTTCCACCTTCAACCCGCATTGCGTAATATTTGGAATCGAAGCTATTCTTTTCCATATTCGGAATAGTTACCTTGTAAAATAGCACTGTTCCGTCATTGGAAATTCCAATGGGACTTACTCTACTTACCTGCCATAGAAGCTCAGGTGTCATTGTTTTTTGCGAATACAAAAGGCCAGCACAAAGGAAGGCTAGTAGGAGGGTTATCTTTCTCATAAAACGTGTTTTTTAAAGCTTTGCAAAGGTACTTAAAAAAGTTAGCAGTTTTTAGTAGTCGGTAATTCAGTACGCAGTGATTCTATAATCAGGACCCAGTTTGTCAGCGAGCTGAATTTGGGAAATCCGTGTTTAGCTTTTGTTTGTATTCGATTATAGGGATAGTGTTGTTTAGTCAATAATTAAATAATGCCGCTAACTTCCCCCAAAGTTCGTTGTCGAATCCTGATGGGCCGGGAATACTGTTGCCCGCGGCCTCGCCCATGCGGACAATTATTAAATCCTGACTAGGAACAATGTATAGTTTTTGATCATCTTTTCCCAAGGCAGCAATTAGATCATAAGGCGCGTTTGGAATTAATTTCCCTTGAAATTCCCGCGTGCTTTGCGGAAGTCGATGACTTTCTTTTCCATTTAACCACCATAAATAGCCGTAAGATTTATTTAGTTCCTGTGAAGAATTCGTCATTTGTTCAAAATAATTTTCATTCAACAATTGCGTTCCATTCCAATTGCCACGATTTAAGTTTAATATTCCAAAACGAGCCATCGAACGAGCGTTGCTAAAAAATACATGGTTGTAACCAAATTGTAACCAAGTGCCAGACATCCCAATTGTGCTTTTTAATTTTTCTTCAAAATAAGTATCAAAACCATCTGGAATGGCCGCATCCAGCACTGGTTGAAGTAAGCTGTAAAACGCGTTGTGATAAAACCAAAATGTACCCGGATCATTAAGATATTGCAAGCATTCAGGGTCTGTGCAGAAAGGATCGGGAACGTTGTAATCTCCGCCAGAAGTCATTGTAAGTTGGTTTTTAATTGTAATCACTCCTTCTTGTTCAGGCGTCATTATAGTCCAACCTGCGCCTAGATATTCGGTAGTGAAATCGTTAATGTTGAGGAAACCGTCTTGTTCTGCCATTCCCACAACAACACTCGTAAGTGTTTTCCCAGCAGAGTTCCAAGCGTGGGGTGTGGTTGCGGTAAAATCATTAAAATAATATTCCAAAACGATTCGGCCATTCTTCAAAATGATGAAAGCATCGGTGTTTTTATCACTCAAATAATTTTTTAAATCTGGCAGAAGTGATGTATTCCAGTTTAGGGATTCTGGACTCACCGTTTCCCACACTTCAGAATTGTTGGGTGGAAAGTATAAGTCTTGAGGATGGTTGCTGCCAGTTTCATCTGTTTTTGTGCAGCCAGAACAAAGTATAAGTAATATGCAAAGGAACGAGATAAGTGATTTCATAATCTGAAATTGGAGGTTTGACCAATCATAATTGATTTGGTTTAAAATGGTTGTATCTTTGCACACTTTTTCAATCGTGAATTTAGAATGCAGAATTCAGAATGGAGAAACCGAGATTAAATTTAAACTAAAAATTCATAATTAATAATTCTGAATTCATAATTAAAAATATGCGTACCAAAACCCTAAAAAAGAATAAGATAAATATAGTAACTCTTGGATGTTCTAAGAATGTTTACGACAGTGAGGTGTTGATGGGTCAGCTTCGTGCGAGTAATAAAGAAGTGGTTCATGAAGAAGAGGGGAATATTGTGGTCATAAATACTTGTGGTTTTATCAATAATGCCAAGGAGGAGAGTATAAACACGATTCTTGAGTATGTTCAGAAAAAGGAAGAAGGTTTAGTTGACAAGGTTTTTGTAACTGGTTGTCTTTCTGAAAGATATAAGCCTGATTTACAAAAAGAAATCCCGAATGTGGATGAGTATTTTGGCACTACCGAACTTCCGGGATTATTGAAAGCTTTGGGCGCAGATTACAAACACGAATTGATTGGGGAACGGATTACTACAACCCCAAAAAACTATGCCTATTTTAAAATAGCCGAAGGTTGTGATCGTCCGTGCTCTTTCTGTGCAATCCCAATTATGCGAGGAAAACACCGAAGTACGCCAATGGAAAATTTGGTTATTGAGGCTGAAAAACTTGCTGCAAAAGGAGTAAAAGAATTGATTTTGATCGCCCAAGATTTAACCTATTACGGCTTAGATTTATATAAAAAACGAAACCTTGCAGAATTGCTTCAAAAGCTGGCTGCCGTTGACGGAATAGAGTGGATTCGTTTGCATTATGCATTTCCGACAGGTTTCCCGATGGACGTTTTGGAAGTGATGCGGAATGAACCAAAAATCTGTAACTACCTTGATATTCCGTTGCAACATATTTCAGATTCAATTTTGAAGTCTATGCGACGCGGAACTACTAAAGCAAAGACTACGAAATTATTGGAAGAGTTTAGGGCTGCCGTTCCTGAAATGGCGATCAGAACCACCTTAATTGTTGGTTATCCTGGCGAAACGGAAGAAGACTTTGAGACATTGAAGGAATGGGTTAAAGAAATGCGTTTTGAGCGGTTGGGATGTTTTACGTATTCACACGAAGAAAATACTCACGCCTACAAATTGGATGACGATGTACCAGAAGATGTGAAAATGGATCGCGCCAATGAAATTATGGAAATCCAATCACAAATTTCTTGGGAGCTGAATCAACAGAAAATAGGGAAGGAATTCCGAGTGGTTATTGACCGAAAAGAAGGTGGCTATTTTGTTGGAAGAACAGAATTTGACAGCCCAGATGTTGATAACGAAGTATTGATAAATGCCGAAGGGGATTATTTGCGAACAGGAGAATTTTTCAATGTAAAAATTACTGCTGCTGAGGATTTTGATCTTTATGCGGAAGTGGTTTAATTTACCTCTCGACTATCTAACAAATTAGCCTATCCTAATTCTAATTATTATTTAATTTTAGAAGAAAAGTGATTCTCGGCAGCTCATCAATTATCAAAAATTAGAATCTGCCGAGTTTCACCTAAGCGAAATTTAAGTAATCTAAAAACTCCCTACATACATATGAAACTTCGCCATAATTGAAATTAATTCGGTAAAACTTTCATTACTTTTTCTTCTTCTTTTTGATATTAAACTTCCCTTCTATAGTCGCTTTTTTATGGCTTTTTGAATAAAGGGTTCCAATAAAAGTCCCTTCAGCATGGTTTTCTCCAATTGAAGTTATTTTCATTCGTGTATTTCCTTCTTTTCCCTCCTTGTTTTCATAATAATAAGAGCGATATTCTTCCTCCAAAGCACCATCTTTGGCAATATTTTTTATTGCGATGTCTGCTCGAGGGTCAGTGTACTCTTTTTCCTCTATAGCCTCTTTATTATCGTGTAGTCGAAGCATAAGGAGTAATCCGTAATCGCTCATATTAACATTAAGACGTGTAGAACTTATGGTTCCCGATTGTCTTCTGGGGTTTAGCTCAATAGTTTGACCATCCTCTAGATGAAGGGTGACATAGGCTTCAACTGTGTTTTCTGTCTTTGTCGATATCGTTTTCTCTCCTAAAAGTTCCTTTTCTGAATTGTCTTTGCAACCTATTTGAATGAGTGCTGATAAACATAATAGCAATAATAACCTCTTCATTTTGAACATAATTATATATTTTTAAACCATTCTTGAAATTTTTCACCTATAAATGGAGCTGGTTTTCTTTCTCCGTTTACGGCACCTATCAATCCCATTGCCCATAGAATTATTAATACAACTGAACCTAACATGCTTATTATCCATCCCAAAAATGGAACATAACTCGCTATACTGAGAGTTATCCCAATAAGTCCTAATCCTAAGGATTGACGAATATGAAAGGCTGTAAATGGATTCTTTTTGTCATTATTTATAAAAAAGGCGATTATGAGGCCAAAGATTGTGATGTAAGCTACAATAGCCATAGTCTTTCCTTCTTCTACAAATTTTGCAGGTATTTGTGTATTGTTTTCGTCCATCATGATTCTAATATTTATTTGAAAAGATTTTCGACCTTTTGTAATCGCTAACCCTAAAATATAAAGTTGACAAAAGGCCGAAAATTCATTTCTTTTACTGTTATTATTCTTCGCAAATATTACCTCCAGAATTGTTGCCATAGGTTACGTTAGTATAGGTAATATTAGAGCTCGGAAGTATTCCTCGTTCTACAATTCCACATCCAGCAGTATTGGTTATATGTACATTTTTCACCCTTAGGGTTATGGTGCTTCCGGTTTGACTTCCCAAGGAAAGACCACCTGTTTTATCGAACCAGTCCCAATTTGATTGACCAGCGTCGGCTATTGTTGCATTTTCAATTTTGTTAAGGTTACTGTTGCTTGATTTTATATTAATTCCTTTCCAACTCCCTGTACCATATTGCCCTGAAAAATTAACTGGATTGTCCGTTGTACCTAATACTTCTAATATAGTATTATCAGACTCTGTTTGAATTCCGTATTCTTCACCAAAAATAATCTGGCAACCTTCGATTATCTTCAAATGTCCTGGTTTTTCATTTCCTCTATCTCTTACGACAAATATATTTTCATCTATGAAATATGGGATTCCTGGGTTTTGCCAAGTATGTATAGGCCCGCCTACTTCGTCTTCTATAAACCCACGATTGTAGATGGATCCAGAGTTTACGTAAATTTGATTTGTACCATTATCCGTATAGGTGCTTTGCGTACCATCTAAAAATTTTATTTTTCTTGCTGCGATTTGTATTGGATATCCTTGGTTATTGGTAAAGGTATTGGCCTTCCAGTTTTCTATATTGGCCCCAGATTGAACCCAGGCTCCCTCGCCTTTATTGTTGCGAATGGTCGTGTTCTGTATTTCTACTTTACTGCCACCCACAATTTCTATAGCGGATTTACTACCATCAGTAGCTCCTGCATATTCTATTATGCAGTGGTAGAGTTTGTTATTTAAATTGCCGGAATTCATATATATATGTCTCCAAGCTCCAGGAACTTGTGTGGTTCCTGTAAACACTATAGGCTTATCTGCCGTACCTATTGCAGTTATCGCACCAGTTCGAGAACCATAATCTTTAATTGCCATACCGCCGTCTTGCTCAAATGCAATTGTTACTCCTGGCTCTATAGTAAGAGGGCCTTCCACTTTTAATAAACAAGGTATAATATAGTCAATTCCCGCTCCACGATCTACCAGTACCGTGGCTTCCGTGATGGTGGAACAGTCTAACAACAAAGGCTCAACGATTGCTTCGTCTTTGGGTCCATCGTCGTCCTTGCTGCAATTTGTAAAAGCAAGGCCAATAAGCAACACGAATAATAGGTTTTTAAACAATAGCGTCCTAAACGATTAAAAAAGAGAAAGGAGTTTTGTTCCGCAAAGTTACCTTTGTGGTGCAAACACAA
>JBLWTS010000066.1:0-19550 GCA_048270045.1 Aequorivita sp. | reverse complement strand
AGCCAAATTAAGTTTTGTCATCGCCAAATCGGCAGACATATTTAAACCAAGTTTCTCAGCTTTTTTAAAATATTTTTCGGCCTCATTCATATTGGTTTGAGAAACCATAAGTCCGTTTAAATAATTATAATATCCCTCTTGTTTTCGATCCAAAGCGGGTTCAGGATTTTTAATTTTATCAAGCCATTTCTTTGCTCCTGGGAAATCCTGCTTGCGCAACCGCAGAAAAGCTAAAAGAATTATTTCGTTTTTGAAATAGAGAAAAACAAAAACCAGTGCCAATAAAATGAGCATTATGCCATTGCCTATATTGGTTTCTGTAAACTGCCAAACTGCTACGCCTAGTACAAGAGCGGCTAAAACGAATTTTATATTTTTATTGAACATGTGTAATCTTTAAAATGGCCTGCAAAGGTATAAAAACTTAATGCTATCTAATGAAAATTTGGCTTCTTGACATTAAAATCTTTTGACCAATTTCTATTAAGTCAATTATATTAGTAATTTGTGGATATATTTCGTGAGAAGAAAGTTTCAGGAAATTCTTTTAAAAACGTTTGCCCAAGTAAAAACTTGTTGTATTTTTGCACCCGCCTACGCAAAGAATCGCGTTGGGAAACAAATTAAGATTCGGGCAAAACCTGAATTTTTCATAAAAAAGGTTATTTCAGAAGTTAAAGCACACTATAATGAGCAAGAGGACATTTCAGCCATCAAAAAGAAAAAGAAGAAACAAACACGGTTTTAGGGAGCGTATGGCTTCTGTAAGCGGAAGAAAAGTGTTGGCGGCCCGCAGAGCAAAAGGCAGAAAAAAATTATCTGTGTCTTCTGAAGCCCGTCATAAAAAGTAATGTTGATAAAATGTATATAAAAGGTGTCGTTTACTAAAGCGACACCTTTTTTTTATACCCTATTGTACCGTAATTTTGTAGTCTAGGAAAAATACTGAAAATAATGCCTAAAAATCCCTCCATTAAATCCGTTTTAATTATTGGTTCTGGCCCTATTGTAATCGGGCAAGCTTGTGAGTTTGACTACTCCGGCTCTCAAGCTTTACGCTCCCTGCGTGAGGACGGAATCGAAACTATTCTAATAAATAGTAATCCGGCAACCATTATGACAGATCCGTCAATGGCCGATCATATATACCTGTTGCCATTAACCACCAAGTCGCTAATAAAAATATTAAAAGAACATCCGCAAATCGATGCTGTTTTGCCCACTATGGGAGGACAAACTGCACTTAATTTATGTATCGAAGCTGATGAAAAAGGAATTTGGAAAGATTTTGACGTGAAGTTGATAGGTGTGGATATCAATGCCATCAATATTACTGAAGATAGAGAAGAGTTCAGGGAATTAATGGAGAAAATTGGAGTGAAAATGGCGCCTCAGGAAACTGCCAACTCCTATCTCCAAGGAAAGGAAATTGCTCAAAAGTTTGGATTTCCATTGGTAATTAGGGCTTCTTATACTTTAGGCGGAGCAGGGGCATCCATAGTCTATAAAGAGGAAGATTTCGATCATCTATTGTCTCATGGATTGGAAATTTCACCGATTCATGAAGTGATGATAGACAAAGCGATGATGGGCTGGAAGGAATATGAACTTGAATTATTACGTGACAATAATGACAATGTGGTTATTATTTGCGCCATTGAAAATATGGATCCAATGGGAATCCATACAGGAGATTCTATCACTGTGGCTCCAGCAATGACGTTAAGCGACCGAACTTATCAAAGAATGCGCGATATGGCTATCCATATGATGCGCAGTATTGGAGATTTTGCAGGAGGATGCAATGTGCAGTTTGCGGTTAGTCCTGATGATGAGGAAGATATTATTGCAATTGAGATCAACCCCCGAGTATCTAGATCTTCTGCATTGGCATCTAAAGCAACTGGTTATCCCATTGCAAAAATTGCTTCAAAACTTGCCATTGGGTACACACTTGATGAATTAAAGAATCAAATTACCAAATCGACTTCTGCGTTGTTTGAACCAACATTGGATTATGTTATCGTGAAAATTCCACGCTGGAATTTTGATAAGTTTGAAGGATCAGATCGAACCTTGGGGCTTCAAATGAAATCAGTGGGAGAAGTGATGGGAATAGGGCGTTCGTTCCAAGAAGCCTTGCATAAAGCAACGCAATCCCTTGAAATTAAACGAAATGGAATTGGAGCAGACGGAAAAAGCTATACCAATTATGAGCAAATTCTAGATAAGCTGAAGAACGCAAGTTGGGATAGAGTTTTTGTAATCTATGATGCCATTCAAATAGGAATTCCATTGAGCAGGATTCATGAAATTACAAAAATCGACATGTGGTTTCTTCGCCAATATGAAGAATTGTTTTTGTTGGAGAAAGAAATATCAAAATATACCTTAGACACACTTCCGAGAGAATTATTGTTGGAGGCTAAACAAAAAGGCTACGGTGATAGACAAATTGCCCATATGCTGAAATGTTTAGAAAGCCAAGTATACAAGAAGCGAGAAGAATTACGAATTCAGCGTGTTTATAAATTGGTCGATACCTGCGCTGCTGAATTTAAGGCTGAAACGCCATACTACTATTCCACTTTTGAGAATGAAATGCAACTTGAAGGCGAAAGGCCTTATTCTGAAAACGATAGTGTTGTAACTGGAAAGAAAAAAATTGTAGTTCTCGGTTCGGGCCCAAACAGAATAGGGCAGGGTATCGAGTTTGATTACTGTTGCGTTCATGGAGTTTTGGCGGCGGCTGAGTGTGGGTACGAAACGATAATGATAAACTGTAATCCTGAAACAGTATCGACTGATTTTGATGTTGCAGACAAGCTGTATTTTGAACCCGTTTTTTGGGAACATATTTACGATATAATTCGGCACGAAAAACCAGAAGGTGTTATCGTGCAACTTGGTGGACAAACCGCTTTAAAACTTGCCGAAAAGCTAGATAGATACGGTATAAATATTATTGGAACAACCTATAGTTCCTTAGATTTAGCCGAGGATCGGGGAAGCTTTTCTACTCTTTTAAAGGAAAATAATATCCCTTATCCAGATTTTGGAGTAGCTGAAACTACAGATCAGGCACTGGCTCTTGCAGATGAACTGGACTTTCCACTTTTAATCCGACCTTCCTATGTTTTGGGAGGACAGGGAATGAAAATTGTAATCAACAAACAAGAGCTCGAAGAACATGTTGTGGATTTACTTCGAAAAATTCCAAACAATAAATTATTGTTAGATCATTATTTAGATGGAGCAATTGAGGCCGAGGCTGATGCTATCTGTGATGGAGAAAATGTCTATATCATTGGTATAATGGAACATATTGAGCCTTGTGGAATTCACTCTGGCGACTCAAACGCAACGCTTCCACCTTTCAATATCGGGGAATTTGTATTGCAGCAGATTAAGGATCATACTGAGAAAATTGCTAAATCCCTAAACACCGTCGGTTTAATAAATGTGCAGTTCGCAATTAAGGATGATATTGTTTATATTATTGAAGCCAATCCACGAGCTTCCCGAACTGTTCCTTTTATTTCGAAAGCTTATGGAGAACCTTATGTCAATTATGCGACAAAGGTGATGTTAGGTCATAATAAGGTAACGGATTTTAAATTTAATCCCAAATTGGATGGTTTCGCTATTAAGCAACCTGTTTTCAGTTTTAATAAATTCCCCAATGTTAATAAACAACTGGGACCCGAAATGAAAAGTACAGGAGAAAGCATACTTTTCATAGAAAATTTAAAGGATGATGCATTCTACGATTTATATGCCCGAAGAAAAATGTATTTGAGCAAGTGATAAATTTACCGTATTTTCTAATTTTTAGTTAAATTTTTAGTAAATTAGACTATTAGTTTGTTCAAATTTTTCTTTATGAAGAAAATTACACTGTGTCTTTGCTTTGTTTTTGTAAATTTTCTCAGCGCACAATCCATTTATGAAATCCGTTGGGAAAGGGGTACTAATGCATCCGTAGCAAGTCCCACGATAGAAATTGGTGACACCGTAAAATGGATATGGACAGATACTTCACCAAAAAGCGTGACAAGCCTTCCTCGCGGCAAGGAAAGTTTTGACAGCGGGTTGATGGAAGGATTGAAGAATTACTTTGCATTCACATTCACAAAAACGGGTATTACCGAATACGAAAACAGTGCTAATCCAGTAATGATTGGAAAAGTTACGGTAGTGAACAAACTTTCTACAGAAGAGAAATTTGTAAAAAACTTAAATTTTTACCCCAATCCAGTAAAGAATTATCTTACCATTTCTTCTCAATTCGAGATAAACAATTATCAAATTTATAATGTACTTGGTTCTTTGGTTGCACAGGGTAAAGGTTCGGGAAAAACAACGATCATTAATATGACAGAGTTAAATAGTGGACTCTATTTCATTAAAGTCGTCTCCACCAATATGCAATCCACTTTAAAGATTGCAAAGGATTAGATAATGGGGTTTATTATTTTGAAAGTAACTTAATTTAATTTCGGTTAAAACTATCTAAATTACAACCAATAGCAATGGAGGATAGATTCTTCCTTTGCTGAAATCTTTCATTCAAGCAGAGGTTTTACAGGAAATTGTATCCAGCCACTATGGCGAAAGAATTATACGAAGAATTAATATTCCTATAATTTAAAAGCTGGCGACCTGTGTGGTATTTTGCCTCTATGCTGTATTTGTTTTTAAATCTAAAACCTAATCCAAAGGCGAGTGCAACATCCGCATTAACATCCAAGTTATACCCTCCGAAATCGCTTGAAGTTATCTTAGAATCGAGCGAAGATACATCGACAAGAACGGCTGCATCAACAAACAATGCAGCACCTTCATTTACAAACATATAATGACGTCCGCCAATGGGAAGCTCGATGGAATTATAAGTAACTGTTACAAGGGTGTACTTACTAAACGTAATCATTTCGGCGTACAGAACGTTCTTTTCAGATTTATAACTACGGTATGTGGGTTCTACAAAAACAGCCCATTTCCCATTGTTAAAGGGAAGCACATATTCTGCTTCTAGCCCGATTCGGATTCCCGTTTTGTTGTCAAAATTTATCTTCTCTCCACTACTATTTCGAAATGAAAAGGAAGAAAAGGTAACGCCTGGACGAATGCTTAAATTAAACTTACCCTTCTGTTTATTTTTGTTATAAACGGTAATTTCTGAGTTTTTACAATTATTATATTTGATAATCAAATTTACCAAAGCATTCGTTTTATATTGAAGGTCTTCAAAGTTTCTCTCACTTAAACCATTGCAAATTAAATTTGTAGCAAGCTGTTGTTTATATCGTTCATTTTTTCCAATTTGCTTTGATATGGTGACAAATCTTTTATAAATAAGCTGTTCAATTGCCCCATCATCCAGACTATATAGGTAACGTGTAACATTCGCATTTTGGGTTAGATAGAGTGAAGCTTTACCTTCTACCAAAACTTTTAGAAAAAGTGTTTCTTTTTTCATTATCGGATTGCGAACATCACTGAGACTGTTGACGTTGTCGTTGGATTGGTCTATTTCAACCGTGGCTTTCACGTACTTGAAGGATTGCGTAGAGCCAAATGAAGTTACGTTGTTGATATTCCCTGTTTTTGTTTCCCCATTTTCTCCAATTTTGTAGATAAATGTAGTGGGACTTCCTTTCCAGTCTTCATTTTTAATCAGACAATCCACTTTTGTGCCGTCGGGTTGGATAATATAGCCAGATTCAAAATTGGTTTGGGAAAAAGCGCTTATTGTTGATAATAAAATAGTTGTGAAGAGTAGTTTTAGTTTCATAGAATTTGGATATGCTAAATGTTTTGAGAGTTCAAAATATGAAATTATAATACCGAGGTTTAGCTTTCCTCGGTTTTATTTTCATCAGTATTTTTCAATAGTTTTTGATCCATATTTTTACTGGTAATAGCTCCGAGTTTTCTGAGTTTTTCAACTCTTCTTACAAGGTTTCCTTTTCCTTCAAGTTTTATTAAAGCATTGTCAAACGAACCTTGAACGGTGCCCAGTTGTCTTTTAATTTTGTTCAATTCCTCAAGCAGACCTACAAAGGAATCGTATAGCCTACCTGCTTCTGTTGCAATTTCGAGAGTGTTTTTCTTTTGATTGTCGTTTTCCCAAAGATTCTCCACTAATCGTAAGGCGGCCAAAAGAGTGGAAGGAGTTACTATCATCACTTTTCGTTTGAAAGCTTCTTGATATAGATTTTTATGATGTGCCACGGCAATAGCAAATGCAGGCTCTATGGGAACGAACATAAAAATAGTATCAGGGCTCTCACTAATTGCGTGATAATATTTCTTTTCACTTAGAGTAAGAATATGTCTTTTTACAGAATCTATATGCTTTTTTAAATATAGACTTTTTAGGTTTTCATCATTTTCTGAAACATATCTTTCAAAATCAGTAAGCGAAACTTTACTGTCTATAATCATCTTTTTTCCGTCTGGCAGATGAATAATTACGTCGGTTTGCAACCTTCCGCCATCGGGGATTTCGTGACTGTCCTGCACTGTATATTCACGTCCTTTCTCCAAGCCAGATTCCTCCAAAACTCTTGAGAGAATCATT
The DNA here is from genome assembly GCA_048270045.1 of Aequorivita sp. Classification (GTDB taxonomy): domain Bacteria; phylum Bacteroidota; class Bacteroidia; order Flavobacteriales; family Flavobacteriaceae; genus Aequorivita. Next base: position 12,964 of record JBLWTS010000066.1, on the reverse strand, counting down.
TCGCCCCAATTGCCTTGAATTTTTGAATCTCCTTTTAATGCTTTCGTGAGGTTGTCGGCTTCTTGGCTTATCTTAATGTTTTGCTCGTTTAAAAACTGAAGTTGCTTTCCGAGTTCGGCGTGGGTTCGCACAAAGTCAATATTGTTTTTACCAACCTTTTCTTCAAACTCTTTGATTTTTAGATTTAATGGTTTTAAAATTCCTTCAATATTTTCTTTATTCGATTCTGTAAACTTCGCAGTTTTATCAACTAAAATCTTATCAGCCAAAACTGAAAACTTATCTTCAAAATCCTTTTCAAAATTTTTAAAACGTTCCTTTTCTTTTTCAAGCTCAGCATACAGCGCATCATATTCTGCGCTCTGCCTTGAAAGTTGAATGTTTAATTGTTCCTTATCGGAGCGAAGGTTTTCTGTTTCCTTTTTTAGTGATTCTAGACTCTCATTTAACTTCCCTTCTTGAAAGCTCAAATTGCTTAAACGTTCTTCTAGTTTACCCGTTTCGGAATTGTTTTTTAATCGCGCGAAATAATTCCCTAGGAAGAAACCAATTGCTATACAAACGACCGAAACTGTCAGAAAAATAAGTGTTTGATCCATTGTGAGACTGTTTTAGAAGTAAATATACCTTATTTTCTAATGGTGAACCGACCGTTGGCAGGATCGAAAGCGATTGTTTCTTTAGGGAAAAGCGAATCGAATTTGCCTGCTTCAATTAGCTTGCAAGGAGTATTGAAAAAAGTTTGTTCCTTGGTCATTACGATCATACTATCGCTAAGCTGAATTGCTAAGTCAATTTCGTGAGTGGAGAAGAGAATCGTTTTTCTAGTTTCTGAAGCTAGATTTTTAAGGAGTTTTAAAACGTAGGCGCGGTGATATAAATCTAAATGAGTTGTGGGTTCGTCCAGTATTATTACTGGTGTATCTTGGGCTAGGGCTCGTGCAATTGAAACACGTTGCATTTGGCCGTCGCTTAACTCGTAGCATTTTCGGTCGGCAAGCGTGGTGGTTTCTGTTGCTTCTAAAGCAAATTGTATTGCCTTTTTATCACTTGCAGATAGTGATCCAATCCAGTTGGTGTAAGGTTGTCTTCCCAAGGAAATTAATTCCCGTACCGAAAGGTTTTTTGTTGCTGGTGGTTCTGTTAGCACAACGCTCAACAGGGTTGCCAATTGAAATGCGGAATAGCTATTTAAAGGTTTTCCATTGATGAAAATTGCTCCTTTTAGCGGTTTTTGCATTCCCGTTAAAGTGCGTAATAAGGTGGACTTTCCAATTCCGTTTGCGCCGACAAGACTAACTAGTTCTCCTTCCGCAAGAGAAAAGTTTATTTCTTTCGCAATTGTAGCATCTTCGTTTTTGGAGGAATAGCCAATCTCCAAATCCCGAACTTCCAAAATGATATTTCTTTCTTTATCAGCCATTAAAAGAACAGTTTTCGTTTTCGCACTAAAAGCCAAATCACAACAGGAGCACCAACTAAAGAAGTAATGGCGTTTATTGGTAGCGTAAAAGCGCTGAATGGTAATTGTGCAATCGTGTCGCAGATTAGCATCAATAAACTACCGGAAACTAAAACAGCAGGAAGTAAAACAAGATGGTTTGCCGTCTTAAAAAATTGCCGAACTAAATGTGGAACTGCTAACCCAACAAAGGCAATTGGCCCAACAAAAGCCGTAACCCCACCCGCGAGAATACTCGTGGCGAGGATGATGATAAATGTGGTTCTCTTAATATGAAGTCCCATACTCTTCGCGTAATTTTCCCCCAACAATAGTGAATTTAAGGATTTGCTGCTAAATAAACTGAGCAGTAATCCAGTCAAAAAACAAAGACTTAAAATAGAAACCCCTTGCCACGATTGGTTTCCTAAACTTCCAAAGGACCAAAAAATATACTGTTGTAATTGTTCCGCATCGCTGAAGTAGGAGAGGACTGAGACTACCGCAGTAGTAACGCTTCCGAACATTAAGCCGATGATTAGAATCGCCATGGTGTCCTTAATTCTGAAAGTTACTGCCAGTACAGCTAAGAGGACTAGAAAACTTCCGAGACCTGCGGCAATAACTAAACTCCATTGACTTAGAAGTAGTGTTCCGAAAAAACCTCCAAAAGCACTCGCACCCAGAATAAGTACAGCAACTCCCAAGCTAGCACCACTGCTTAAACCTAATACAAAAGGGCCTGCCAAAGGATTTCGGAAAAGCGTTTGCATCAACAATCCTGAAATGGCCAAACCTCCGCCAGCGAGCATTGCCGTGATGGCTTTTGGCAGTCGGTAGTCTATTAGAATATAGCGCCAAGTTTCTTTACTGGCTCCGTTTCCTATAAAAACCGATACAATTTCATCTATTGGAATAGAAACAGAACCGATACTCAAGTTTATAAAAAAAGCAACGACAAGCCCCAAAATTAGAACGAGAAAGTGAATGCGGTATGTCTGCGCTGTTTGCATTATTGGAGTTTGCTGAAAAAGTAAAGTGTATGTTCAGGAAGCAATTCTGGATGTAGGATTTTTATCATATCCTTCAAAACCAAATCAGGTCTGTTTGGGGCGAGTTCAAAATAAATTGACCCACCTTTTTCGCCTTTTTTCAAGTTATAGGAATATACCTCTTTGTTTTTGAATGCTTCAAATTGGGTGTAGGCTTGACTCGCGTTTTTTAAATCCTCAAATCGGGTAAATTGTCCTGGGCCAATCCAAACTTCGGCATTGTGTCCTTTTTCCAAAACAGATTCTAGATTTAAGGATAATCCGCCAGTTCCTTTAGAGTCTTTCCAAAGGTAGTTGCCATTGGCATCTTCAATAAACTGCGCGCCCCAACTTTCGCCCTGAGGCATATACCAAATATCTTTAAACATTGCCCCGCTGATTACAGTGGGTCTTTCTTTGGCAGTGGCGGCTATTTCCTTCGCCGATAGATAAGCTAACTCAATATTGTTAAAAATGCTGTCGGCTAGTTTTTCTTTGTTGAATAGTGCGCCAAAAAACTTAATCCATTCCGCTTTTCCAAGAGGAGAGGTTTCTGTCCAATCTGAATTATAAAGAACGGGAATCCCAGCACTTTGGAGTGTTCCAAGGGTCGAGTTTTTCCCATCAACTGCAAAACCTATTACGGCATCAGGCGATAAATCAAGGAGTATTTCGGTGTTGAGGTCTTCGTTTTTTCCCAACTCCAAAATCTTTCCATTTGCAATTTGCGCTCTTGTTTTTTCCGAAGAAATGTAGTTGAGATTTGGAAAACCTGTCAATGTGCCGATTTCGTCCAGTGACTCCAAGGAAGGAATGTGCGTGGTGGAAGTAACGACGATTCTTTTCACAGGAACTTCAACCACGGCATCAAAACTTTCAGCATTAGGAAGAGAAACGCCCTTTTCAATCAACGCATATTTAAAGATTTGATTCGATCCTGGCCAAGGGTTTTTTAGCGTGATTACTTTGTGATCTTCAAAAGCAGTAATCTCGAAACCTTCGGCGTATTTAATAGCTACTTCCCGTTCGGGGGAAATGGCGGTTTCAGGACTTTTCTTAGACTCATCTTTACAAGAAATGAACAAAAGAATAATGAAAAAATGAAGGATAGTGTTTTTGAAATTCAGCATTGAAAAAAGTATATCGTAAACCTAATTTTTGTTGATAAGGAATCTGCAAAGGTATCATAAACCTATTTAATGATTGCCTGAGATTTGTGAAGGAATTGATTTAAAAGTTTCCTGATTGGTAGTAAAAGACCAATAATGAATTGCTTAATTAGAAGAATTGAATACATGAAATTTTCACTCGAAGAAACTTTGTGCGATAACATTTTCCATTCCAAATTAACCCAGTATCTTTGTCAAGATTTTGGTGAGCAGTTTTCTATATCAATGAAAATGCTCTTAAAAGGGAAATAGGTGAAAGATGAACTCCAGTGGTTCTGAAATCTTAAATCCTATGCTGTTCCCGCAACTGTAAGTCGGCCCGAGTTTTATTTGGGTGTGCATACTTCAAAAACCACTGTTCCGAGTGTTGGGATGGGAAGGTCGCACAAAAGACAAGCCAGGAGACCTGCCTAGATCATAACATAAAATTATCAAACTTTCGGGATAAAGGTTGAATTATGAATCGACGCGGTTTACATATTCTATTAATTGTTTTTTTGTGCCAAGCAGTAGCTTTCGCGCAACTAAATTCTATTCAGGAATTGCCAGAAGTTATTCTCGCCGATACCCAACTCATAAATTTTTCTAAAGGTTTCAAAGTCGAAAAGCTGGCGGATTCGGTGGTTAAACGGAATCCTGCTTCGTTGACTGATGTGTTGCGCTTTAATTCTTCAGTATATTTTAAAGAGAATGGCAACGGAATGGTTTCATCTCCATCGTTTCGTGGAACCAATGCCGCGCAAACAGCGGTGATTTGGAATGGAATCAACATCAATTCCGTGTTTACAGGGCAGACCGATTTCAATATTATTTCCCCTTTTGATTATGATGAAATTTCCATCCGAAGCGGTGGCGGTGGCGTGCAATATGGCAGTGGCGCCGTGGGAGGAAGTATTCATTTGAACAATAATTTTTCATTTGACGAAGTGGATCGCACGGAGGTTGGAATGCAGTACGGGAGTTTTTCAACTGTTGGAGGCAATGCGACGACTACCAAAACCTGGGGAGACCACTATTTGAATGTAGGCGTGGACTTTATCAGTTCTGAAAATGATTATGACTATATCGGCAAGAACCTCAAAAACTCACATGGTGAATTTTTGAGGTTTACAGCAAAGGTGAACGAAGCGCGAAGACTGGAGCGGGGAGTAGCCACTTGGAATTCTGAATATTCGTACAACGACCGAAATTTTTCAGGCAGTTTGAATACCATAGGCCGCGACAGTTATAAGGATGTAAACACTCGAAACCTTTGGCAGATCCGTCAGAAATACGGGCGGTTTAATACCACAGCAAGAGTGGCGCACCTTTTTGAGCAGTTTCGATATTATCCCGATTCGGAGAGACCAGATTTTTCAGAGGGCCGTGCAAATACACTTATCGGTGGATTGGAATCGGAAACGATGGTGAGTAAAGGAATTAGAATGAAGGCTAAAGTGGAATATAGTCTTGTGGATGCCGAAGGAGATAACACGGGCAATAACGACAGAAAAACTTTGTCGGCTGTGGTTTTGATGAATCACAAACTTTCAAAAAGCTTTAATTACAGCATAAATCTTCGGAAGGAATTTTCAAACGAATTTGAGAATCCGCTACTTTTTTCTGCAGATGCAAAATGGAGTTTGTCCGAAACTTATGCGCTTCGGCTGAACGGCTCAAAAAACTATCGTGTGCCTACTTTCAATGATTTGTATTGGTATGCTGGTGGAAATTATGAATTAAAACCCGAGACTTCTTATCAAGTAGAATTGGGGCAGGAATTCCAATTTGGCAATTTGAACTTCGATTTGGCTGCTTATTATATTACTTCAGAAGATTTAATCAAATGGATTCCTGGAAACGGTTCGCTTTGGAGGCCTTCTAATATTTCACGAGCTCAAAACCTTGGGCTGGAAGCAAAAGCAACTTACGGAATTCGTTTAAATGCGCATCAAAAAATGGACGTCCAAGTGCTTTATTCCTATACGAATGCGGAAGATAGGGAGAAAAACACGCAGCTTATTTACGTGCCTTATCACAAAGGAAATGTTTCGCTGAATTACGGATTTAAGAACCTAACAGCCTATATACAGGGATTGTACACGGGCACGGCTTTTACAACTACCGACAATAGCGACCAAGTGGCAGCTTCCACAATTTTCAATTTTGGGGCGGAATATAACTTTTCTTCAAACCCGAATATCTCCATCGGAGGGCGAGTTAAGAATATTTTCAACACGTATTATGAAAACGTCGCGTATCGTCCAATGCCTTCAAGAAATTTTCAAATCTTTTTAAACTTTAAAATATAAACAAATGACATCTATGAAAAACTATTTATTGCCTTTCGCTTTTCTAACGCTTCTTTTTGCTTCTTGTAGCAGTGATGACGACAACCAACCAGCCCCAATTCCAGCCGATTATGAAAAAGGTATTTTAATTACCAATGAAGGGCCCTTCAATAACGGAAGTGGAACTATTTCTTATGTTTCAGATGATTTCGCAACTGTGGAACAAAACATATATCACAAGGTAAATGGCTCAGAACTTGGGAATGTGGTGCAGTCTATGGGGTTTGATGACAATGATGCTTATATTGTGGTGAGCAATTCACGAAAAATCATGATAGCCGATCGTTATACTTTTGAGAAAAAGGATTCCATTGTCTCAGGTCTTCAAAATCCTCGTTATTTTGCCTCAAATGGACAAACCAAGGGCTTCGTAACCGATTGGGGAGATCCTCTGGACAACACGGATGACTACGTTGCAGTAATCGATTTAAGAACCAAAACAATCAGTTCAACCATTTCTGTTCCTTTTGGACCAGAAAGAATATTGAATCATGGAGGTAAACTTTACGTGGCACACCAAGGTGGTTATGGGCATAACAACCTAATCTCGGTGATTTCTGGAAACGCTGTCCAGAGCACTATTACCGTTGGAGATGTTCCAAATTCTATGGCGGTTGTGGGAACTTATCTATATGTAATGGGAGGCGGCAAGCCAGACTATTCAGGAAATGAAACTCATGGAACGATCACGAAAATTGATTTGGGTTTAAATGAAGTTGTAGAAACATACACTTTTGACAATGTTACCGATCATCCTTCTGGGCTAACGGCAGATGGGACGCAGCTTTATTACAGTTTCAACGGAAAAGTTTACAACATAAACTCCGCTTCAGTAAACCTACCCGGAAACCCAATTATTGACGGGTACTTTTACGCGATGGAAGCACGAAACGGAATGCTTTATGCAACCGATGCAGGAGACTTTGCAAGTCGTGGAAGTCTGTTGATTTTTGACCTTTCCACAAACCAAAAAATCCAAGACTTTCAAGTGGGCATAGTCCCAGGAGGTATTTACTTCAACAATTAATAAGATTTTCTCTAAATCAGTTATTAGCCAATTTACTTGGAATTAGAGGAAGTTTAATCCACGATTCGATTTTACAGAATCGTGGATTTTTTTTTGCCAAGCTGTATTTTTTAAAATAGAAAATCGGAACCCTTCTTAACGAATACTCAATAATGATTGACTAATATAAACTAAAATTATTTTTTTTTTGCTAATCTGAAAACTTATTTTATTCCTGATTTCCTACCATTATTCCATTAAGTGGAGATTCTTTTTCACTGCCTGAAATTTCTTTATATTCTTGAAGACCTCTATGATAATCGCGCGGTAATCCCAAAATCTCATTCAATGCCGCAGCCAATAATGGCTCTTCTGAATCTCCTAACTGACCTAGGTTAAAGAAGTCCTCTTTTAAGATTACACTAGGAAAGAGTCCGTCGTTGTAATCAGTATTTCCTACTTTGTTTGCCGTTTTAAAAACCAATGGCAACATTACGTATTTATGGGAAATAGACGCTTGATCTCGGCTAAAATTAGGTGCTGGAGCATCGTACAATAAAAAAGAGGCTTGGAACTTACCCGTGGTCGTATCTCCAATTTGCACAGTGTTTATATAGGGAGTCAGCCCGTTGATAACCAATTCACTAGCAGAGGCAGAGTTGGAAGTAGTTAAAATATATACTTTGCTCAAATTTAAGCTGTTAATGGCGGCCCCATTACTTATGGTATTATCAAATAAGCCATTTCTTGCAAGTTCTTCCTGCCGATCGGCATTCCAAAATTCTTTATAGAAAATTTCACCATTGAATTGCCCTGTGATCATACTCGCTAAATCTGTTGCCGTTTCCACCGAACCTCCGCCATTGTATCTAAGGTCGAGAACCAAATCGGTTACGCCTTCGGCTTTAAATTGGGCAAAAGCATCATTCAGTTTTATATCATAATTCCGAATAAAGGCATTGTACATTAAATAACCCACTTTTTGACCGTTGATGTTAAAGGTTCGCGATATAAATACGGGATTTTCTTCGTATTGCGTTTTATTGAGTTGAACGGCATTGCCAGTTAATTGGAAATTGGTACCATCAAAAGTGGCCAATCCTATGGTATAACTGTTTGGAGAAAGCAAATCATTATAGTTGTTCTCATTGATTTGAATGTCATCAACTGTAGTAAAGAGATCGCCGCGTTGTAGCCCGCGCGCTGCCGCATCGGTATTTGGAAGTACATAGCGCACATAGCCAAATACATTTCCACTATTGTCAGGATAATATACCAAACCATATTCCATCCCATTGCTCAACGTAACTCCTGCTAGGGCATTTTCAATAACCGTATAATCATCAAACAATCGACTGAAACGATCTTGGGGTGATTTCAAATAGTCGAACAAAGCTTCTGGACTCTCAAATCCTTCCAAAAAGCGATTCTTCGCTCCATTACTAGGAAAAGCGTCATTGGCCAATTTAGGATTGTCTGCTTTATATAAATAATAATAATTTAATCCACGGTAAATAAAACTTTGGATATCAATCGTGGAGGCGGGGACTATGTTGTCGTCTAAATCCTCAAAGCACGAAACGAACAAGGAGGAAACAGTAAGCAAAGCGGCTAAAATCTTTATTTTCATCTTAAGGTACATTATAAACGTAAAAATAGGATTTTTGATCGAAATCAATAGTAATGAATTGAAATGATTTATTTTCGGATTGAATTATGAATGACGAAGGGTCTGATTTACGTTTTTCGATTTTCGATTAAAATATTAATAATCAGTTCTAAATTCTGAATCTCAATCCTGAAATTTCATGGCTGAAACTTGAAACATATTCTCATTGTAACAAAATCATGCTTCGTTCGTCATTATAATAGAACGGAAAACTAAAAGCCCTCCCAACCAAAATGGACAAAAAGGAATTTACCGAGGTTGTAATGCCCATTAAGGATAGGTTGTACCGTTTGGCGAAAAGGATATTAATTTCTACCGATGAAGCGGAAGATGCTGTTCAGGAAGTTCTGTTTAAAATGTGGAAAGAAAAACAAAACCTAACGGATTATAAGAGCCCTGAGGCTTTTGCTATCACAATGACAAAAAATTATTGTCTGGATCGATTGAAATCCAAACAAGCATCCAATTTAAAAATCGTCCATTCCAATTATCCGACTTCTCAAAATATTGAGCGGGAAGTAGAGGCGAATGAAGGAGTAGCACTGGTTTTTAAAATAATGGAAACCTTGCCAGAACAACAAAAGATTATTCTCCAATTGCGAGATGTGGAACAGCTTGAGTTTTCTGAAATGGCAATAATATTGGACAGTAATGAAACGGCAATCCGAGTGGCACTTTCCCGAGCCAGAAAAACAGTTAGGGAAGCAATGATAAAAAAATACAATTATGGAATCAAATAAGATAGATGCGTTATTGACCGTTTATTTTGAAGGCAATACGAGCCTTGCTGAGGAAGAGATTTTGTCTGATTATTTCAATAATCACAAGGTTGCTGACCACCTACAGCAGTACAAACCCATTTTCGTTGGAATGTTGGCAGCCCGAAAGGAAAGTTCGAGTAGGAACTTTAAATTGGAGAAAAATAGGGATGCAAAAATAATCAAAACATGGTGGTATTCAGTGGCAGCCATAGTAGTGGTCGCCTTTGGGATAGGAAGTTTTTATTTGTCCCAACCCCAAATGTCACAGGAAGAAAGAGAAGCTTTGGCCGCTTTTGAGAATAGCAAAAAAGCAATGCTGCTTCTTTCTACGAATTTGAATAAAGGCACGCAACAACTTTCTTTTGTCAATCAGTTTTCTGAAGCCAAGGATATGTTTTGGAAAGGGACTTCTGAATAAATTTATAAATACTAATACACAACAAGTCAAAAACAACAAAAAACACTAAATATTAAAAGATGAAAAAATTAGCGATTATACTAGCACTGGCAATAGCTCCGATGGTTTCTTGGGGGCAGAACGCCTTCGATTCATTTGAGAATGAAAAGGACGTAACCTCAGTTGTGGTTACTAAGAACATGTTCAAACTTTTAAGCAAGATGGATCTCAACTCTACAGATCCAGAGGCTCAGGCATACTTGAATATGGTTAACAATTTGGACAATATTAAGATTTTTACTACGGAAAATCCTGCTGTGGCGAAAAAGATGGATGCTGCGGTAGGGAAATATATTTCCACTTCCAAAGGTCTAGGAGAGCTGATGAGCGTTAAGGATGATGGACAAATTATCAAATTTTATAGTAAGGAGGGCAAGAATGAGAACTTTGTCAGTGAGCTTTTAATGCACCTAAACGGAATAGTTGACGGTAAAACAACCACTGTGATTATGAGTATTACCGGAAATATCGACTTAAAGCAAATTTCAAAATTGACCGAAGAATTGAAAGTTCCTGGTAGTGAACAATTGAAAAATATCGATAAGAAGAAAAGCAAATAACTATGAAACTACTTAGAAATTTTATGACCCTGATATTGGTCGCAATGACAGTTGTTTCATGCAGCGATAAATCACTTCAGAAATATTTAGTTGAAAAACAGGATGATGCAAAGTTTGTTAAAGTTGACATAGCTACGAGTCTTTTGGAAGGTGAAAATAGCGACTTTACTGTTGAGGAAAAGGAAATTCTCAAGACTATTAAAAAGATAAATGTAGTGGCTTACCCCATTAAGGATGGAGATACAGCCGATTATGTTGCCGAAAAAGAACAATTGGAGTCCATTTTAAACCAAGAGCAATACAAAGAATTGACACGAATAAAAAGCAACGATTGGAATGCAACTTTAAAATATACAGGAGAAGAAGATGCGATTGATGAGGTTATTGTTTTTGCCAATGACAATGACAGAGGATTTGCAGTATTCAGGTTGTTGGGCGAAAATATGCGTCCCGATCAAATGCTTAAACTTATGGACGCTGCCGAACGCGGTAATTTGAATTTATCGAAGTTAAGCGGCCTTAGTGAAATTTTTAAAGACTAATTTTGGTTAGTAGCTGAAAAGGACTTCAACGAAATAATGTTGGAGTCTTTTTTTTGGGTAGTAACTAAATTCCCGTATAATTCGCAGGAGTAATTTTCCGCATTTCCTGTTTTACTGGCTCTGGTATTTCCAAGGTTTCGATGAAATTTGCAATTATCGTTTGGTTTATCATTTGATTGGTTCTAGTAAGGCCTTTAAGAGCCTCATATGGATTTGGATACCCTTCACGACGGAGAATAGTTTGAATAGCTTCGGCGACTACAGCCCAATTATTTTCAAGGTCTTCGGCGAATTTTGGCTCATTCAACAATAATTTCCCCAATCCTTTCAGGGTGGATTCAAATGCGATTACGGTGTGGCCCATTGGCACTCCTATGTTCCGTAAAACCGTGCTATCGGTTAAATCCCGTTGCAAACGGCTAAGTGGAAGTTTGGCTGCAAGGTGTTCGAAAAGAGCATTGGCAATTCCTAGGTTTCCTTCGCTGTTTTCAAAATCAATAGGATTCACTTTATGAGGCATGGCACTGGAGCCTACTTCGCCTTCTTTAATTTTTTGTTTGAAATATTCCATGGAAACATAGGTCCAGATATCTCTGTCAAGGTCAATTAAAATCGTATTAATTCTTTTCAGATTATCAAAAAGAGCAGCCATGTGGTCATAATGTTCCACTTGGGTAGTTGGGAAGGAATAGTGAAGACCTAAAGTGTCTCGCACAAATTTTTCTCCGAAAGCTCTCCAGTCGATGTTCGGATAAGCCACTTTGTGGGCGTTGAAATTGCCGGTGGCTCCGCCAAATTTTGCTGCGCTTTTAATATCATTTAATAAATCGAACTGCTCTTTAAGGCGCACCACAAAAACTTCTATTTCTTTTCCCAAACGGGTAGGAGAGGCAGGTTGTCCGTGAGTTCGCGCCAACATTGGAACATTTGCCCAATCCTCGGAAAGAGATTTTAATTTGGCTTTTAATTTCAGAAAAAGTGGTACATAAACCTCGTTGACGGCATCTTTTAATGAAAGCGGAATTGCGGTGTTGTTGATATCTTGTGAAGTAAGCCCAAAGTGAATAAACTCCTTGTATTTATGAAGACCAAGAGTGTCAAATTCTTCTTTTAGGAAATATTCAACAGCCTTAACATCGTGATTCGTGATTTTCTCGGTTTCCTTGATTCTATTGGCATCTTGTATGGAGAAATCTAGATATAAATTTCTGAGTTTATCGAAAACACTTCGGTCAAAATCCTCTAGTTGTGGTAAATCCAGTTCAACCAAAGCAATGAAATATTCAATTTCAACTTTTACCCGATATCGAATCAGTGCTTCCTCTGAAAAAAACGGGATTAGATTCGCAGTTTTTGACGCATAGCGGCCATCGATAGGGGAAATTGCTTGAAGTGCATTAGTGTTCATGGAGCCAAATTTTTAAGGGTTCAAAGATACGTAACTCTATTCATTTAAATGAAGTTCAGTAGCTCGATAAAGACACTTTAAAGGGGTTTTCTATAAAGGGTATGTTAAGGAAAGCGGATTTTAAGATAATTGATGGTTAAAAGTTTACTTTGATTGGATTATTTATGATTTTCTTATATAGGGATGCTTAATTATGGATTTAACTTTATATGTGAAATGAAAATGAAGTATTAATTTTAAATTTTTATGCTATGAGTACACCAAATCAAAATCAGCAAGGAAAACCTCAAACTCAACAACAAAAACAACAACAGAGGAATCCTCAGAGAAAACCTCAAAATCAACGTCAACCTGAAGAGGAGGAAGAGTAGAATTGAGTTGTTAAATGAACCATAATGGGAAATGAAAATCTCTTTTCAAGAAATTGAAAACGGGATTTTTATTTTTACTTTAATCAAAAATTTGCGTTCAGAATTAATTTCTAAGGTGTTATTGATTTTATTTCTAAAACCAGGATAATTAGAAATCAATCGTAGTATTTTTTTTCTTTTTTCCGCCATTCTATAAAAAAGAAAACGACGGTAGCAATC